>JBAPOS010000021.1:0-23777 GCA_049279755.1 Candidatus Dormiibacterota bacterium
AATGGATGATCGGAATCGGCGGGCCCCAGTACCGCTGACGAGAGATGAGCCAGTCGCGCAGCTTGTACTGCACGCTTGACTGTCCGCGGCGGAGTTCGATGAGCCGCTCGACGATGAGCCGCTTGCCCTCCTCGGAGGGCGCACCATTGAAATCGCCGCTGTTGACCAGCGTGCCCGCACCCGCGTAGGGGGCGTCATCGACATTGCCACCGCTGATCACCTCGACGATCGGCAGCGAGTGTGCACGCGCAAACGCCCAGTCGCGTGCGTCGTGGCCGGGTACCGCCATGATCGCGCCGGTGCCGTAGCCACCGAGCACGTACGGCGCCGCCCACACCGAGAGACGATCGCCGGTGAGTGGATGGATCGCGTACGAGCCCAGCTCCATCCCGATCGAGAAGTCCGGCTCGGCGGCGGTCGGCGGGAACTTGTTGCGCCACGCGTTGACATCACCCATGCGCTCGGGGGGGACGAAGTCCTCGAGCTCCGGGTGGTCGGCGCCGATCACCAGGAAGGTCGCACCGAAGAGCGTGTCCGGGCGCGTCGTGAACACCGTGACGTCCTTGCGCCTGCACCCGCCGAGGTCGAAGAGGATGGTGGCGCCTTCGCTCCTTCCGATCCAGTTGCGCTGCATGGATTTCGTCGACTCCGACCAGTCGAGTGTGTCGAGTGCATCGAGCAGTTCCTGCGCGTAGCGGGTGATCTTGATCCACCACTGGCGGAGGTAGCGGGTCTGCACCAGCGTGTGGCAGCGCTCGCAGCGGCCCTGCTCAACCTGTTCGTCGGCGAGCACGGTCAGGCACGAAGGACACCAGTTCACGGCGCCTTCGCGCCACTCGATGAGCCCGGCGTTGAAGAGCCGGACGAACAACCACTGGGTCCATCGGTAGTACGAGGGTTCGGCTGTGTTGACCTGGTGGCTCCAGTCGAACATCGACCCGATGCGCGCGAGCTGATTCTCGCGGAAGTTTGCGACCGCGCGGCGCATGACCACCGCGGGATGCTCGCCGATCTTCATCGCGTAGTTCTCGGAGTGGATGCCGAATGCATCGAACCCCATCGGCTCGAAGACGGTGTCCCCCATGAGACGCCGCCACCGGCCGTAGATGTCGCCGCCCGCGAAGGGAATGATGTGCCCGACATGGAGCCCCTCAGCCGAGGGGTACGGGAACATCATCAGGTTGTAGAAGGGTCGGTCGGGCAGGTCGAGCTGGGTGCGGTAGTCGCCGCGCTCATCCCAGATCCGACGCCAGCGTGCCTCGACCCTGGCGTGGTCGTAGGCGTCGAGCTGGCCCGGATCCGGCTCGACGGGAGCCGTGATCGTGTCCATGACACAAAGGGTATCCCGAGTCCGGGCCCAGCCCAAACGAGCCGAGCTCCAGTGCGCCACGGTCGGGCGGCCGCGACGCCACGAGTACACTCGGGCGCTCATGCAACCGGACCCCTCCCCAGTGGAGATTCGCGACGGCCAGGGTGACGACGATATGCGCCGCTTCGCCGAGGTCGACGCCGAGTCATTCGCCGGACATGCCGCCGACAACATGCGCTGGCTCGCCGCCGCCGAGCCTCACGCGGCGCTCCGGCTCGCGTGCCTGGAGGGTGACGTCGTCGGTGGGTATCTGCTGCTGCCGGTCGGTCAGTTCTTCGGCGGAAAGCCGGTGCCGGCGCAGGCGGTCACCGCGGTTGCCGTGCATCCGGCCTGGCGCCGGCGCGGCGTGGCCGGAGCATTGATGCGGGACTGCGTCGCCGTTGCGCGTGACCAGGGGTCCGCGCTCGCGCCGCTGCACGCGGCCACGGTCCGGCTCTACCGGCGCTGGGGTTGGGAAGTCTGCTCTCAGACACTCCGGCAGACGGTCCGGACGGCTGCACTCAGCGGGTTGTCCGGCTCAGGGAGGGTGCGGGCCAACCCGGACCGAGGCGACATCGAGACCATGCGGCGCGCCCACCTCGGACACTGGGACGGACCGCTCGATCGACCTGACTGGTTCCTGTCCGTGGAGTGGGATCCCGGCGGAGCGGAGAGGCCGCGCTTCGAGTACGGCTGGTACGAGGGGGACCGCCTCACCGGGTACGTGCGCTACGAATCCGAGCGACAGGCGGGGGGCTGGATTCGCCTGCGCGTGCAGGAGTTCATCTGGACGACGCTCGACGCGCTGCGTGGTTTGTTCGGATTCCTCGGCGGGCAGGAGTCGCAGAGCAGCGAGGTGGTGTTCGTGCACTCTGCGCTCGTCGACGCATCGCCGCTGCAGTGGCTGCTCCCGGAGCCGCACCGTGACGTCGAACTCTCCGGATTCCTCTGCTGGATGCAGCGCATCGTCGACGTCGATGGGGCGATGACCGCTCGCGGCTGGCCGTCGCGAGCCGCGGGTCGCGTCGACATCGAGGTCACCGACCCGGTGACGGGCGTCGAGCGCCTGGTGCTCGAGGTGGAGAGCGGGTCGGCCCGGGTCCGGCGCGGAGGAAGCGGCGCGGTTCGATGCGGTATCGGGGCGCTGTCGGCGTGGTACTCGAGCGCGCTGCGCGCGCGGGACGCCGTGCGGCTCGGGTTGCTCGAAGGCGATGCGTCAGCGGTCACCACCATGGACGGGCTCGTCGCAGGTGGTCTCCCCTGGATGCCCGACTTCTTCTGATCGATGCCCGATCAAAGCCTGCTGCACCTGCGACTCGCTCGCCTGCGCTCACAGCACCTCACCGATGACACCAGGCTTGATGGAGACGTCGCCGCGGTGACTCGTGCGGTCTGCGCTCTTCAGGCGCAGGCGTTTGATGCAGCGCGGCATCAGGTGCGCGTCCGCAGCGTGGGGGTCACCTCCAGCGCGGTGGATCGCGCCTTCGAGATGGACCGTTCTGTTGTTCGAACCTGGTTGATGCGCGGGACCTTGCATCTCTGCGCGGCTGATGACGTGCGCTGGCTGCTGGATGTCTTCGGCCCCGCTGTCAACCAGTTCGGTGCGAGTCGCCGCAAGAACCTCGGCCTCGACGACGCAACGTGCGCGCGTGCCATCGCGGTGATTCGCAAGGCGCTTGCGGGCGGCCCGATGGGGCGGCGGCAGATACGCGAGCGGCTGGTCAGCGCCGGGGTGGTCCGTGAGCCGGTGGGTCAACTGGTGCTGCATCTGCTCTATCACGCCGCGGCCCTGGGGATCATCTGTTCCGGACCGCGAATGGGCCGCGACGACAGCTTCGTGCTCCTGGACGACTGGGTGCCGCAATCGGATGGACCGCGGGGCGAGACCGCTGCCGCCGAGCTTGCGCGCAGGTACTTCGCCGCCTACGGTCCAGCGGGTGAGGCGGATTTCGCCGCGTGGTCGGGCCTGCGGCGCAGCGTGATTCGCGCCGCCGTGGCGTCGATCGGCACGGAGCTGATGGAGTTCCCCGGATCGATTCGGGGCCTCTGGACGCTGGGACCGGCGGCCGGGGCCGACGTCGCTCGGCCGGCCGTCCGCCTGCTCGGCCACTTCGACACCTATCTCCTGGGCTACCGCCAGCGCGAGCATCTCGGCGACGCCGCCGCCGAGGCGTGGATTCACGACGGCGGCGGCGGATGGATCCGTCCCGTGGTCTGCGTCGACGGCTGGATCGCCGGCGGGTGGCGCCTAGAGCAATCGAGGAGTGCGATCGAGATCAAGGTCATGCCCTTCGATCGGATCAGCCGACGCGCCGATCCCGCGATCGGCCGCGAGGTCGAGGCGATCGGCCGCTTCCTGGACCGGACGGCCCGGTGGTCCCGCGCGCCCCTGGCTGGGTTCGACACCGCGCCCACGTAGCCCCGGAGGGCGGCAGCACTGCTCGAGAGGCGCCATCCCGTCGACCAGCGCCGTCACGCGCGCCCGCGTCTGGGTGACCAACTTGGTGACGGAGTGGCGCGATCCGGGTTCCCAGCGGGCCGAGCGCACACGATCCGGTCATGCAGGCCAGAACCCGGGTCGCCCCGAATCGCAGTCTCACGGAGCGGCTGGCGCGAGCGTTCGCAGCAGTTTCGGTCCTCATCGTCGCGACCCTGGCGGTGACGGGTGGGTGCTTCGCGGTCGTTCTCCAGCACTTCGAGCCGAGCGTGAACGCTCTGATCGCGGGGCGCGACGCCATCGACGAGGTGCAGAACGGCATGCTCGACGAGGAGTCAGGGCTTCGCGGGTACCTCGACAGCGGGGATCAGGTGTTCCTGGCCTCCTACTACGGGGGGGAACAGGAGATCCTGAGTGGCGACAGCGCCACGATCAAATTGGCGACGCGGCCGGATCTCGTCGGACCGGTTCTCGCGATGCGCGTCGCGCAGCAACGCTGGTTCAGTGAATGGGCAACGCCTGCGCTGGCGATCGAGCGCGCAGTAACCAGTCCGAGCGCGCGGCAGAGCTTTCTGTTGAGTGGCAAAGCCCTCTTCGACGCGTACCGAACCGCCAGCGCAGCGTTGAGCACCCAGGTGGACGTCGATGTCGGCGCCGAGCAGACTGCGGAGCACGCGGTCGTTCTCATGGCGCTGGCCGCGGCCGGCGGGATGCTCGTGCTCACAATCCTGGTCGCCCGGCGGCAGCACCGAGGACTTCGTGCCGCGGTCGTCACTCCCGTCAACGACCTGCTCACCACCATGCGCAAGGTCGCCGCAGGCGACCTCACCGCACAACCGGCGGGAGTCGGCCCTCCGGAACTCCGAGAGGTCGCTGTCGAGCTCGGACAAATGACCACGACGCTCGCGGAAGAACGATCGCGCCTGGCGGCCTTCGAGAGCGAGGCGCGCTCGCAGGCGGCACGGCTCGGGCTCATCGTCAACGTCGGCCGGGAGATCTCGGGCAGCCTCAACCTCCGGTACGTCGCCGAAGCCGTCGGCAAGGCGGCCCTCACGATCAGCGGCTTCGAAACCGTGCGAATGTGGATCATCAACGAGGATCGGCGTGAGCTCAACCTCGTGCACGACACCAACATCGATCACGGCCAGACCGGGGAGCATGCTTCCCTGCAACTGGGCGAGGGCCTGGTGGGACGATCCGGGCAGTTCGGGCGCACGCTCGCGACACTGCTCGCCGGCTCGCTGGCAACCGAGTATCGAGTGGGCAGCAGGATCGCAGCGCTCGCTGTGCCGATGATCGTTGGCGCGCGCATCATCGGCGTCCTCGAGCTCATGTCCGAGGAGCCCGTCGCAATCGACGAGAGCAGCCTCGACGTCCTGCACAGCCTCGCGGGTCAAGCGGCAACGGCGGTCGAGGCGGCGCGCTTCCATCAGAGCGCCGATGAGCTGAGCCATACCGACGCGCTCACCCACCTCCCCAATCGACGCCGTCTCGAGCTGGACCTGGACCTCGAGGTCGCGAGAAGCCAGCGCTACAACCGTCCGATTGCCTGCATCATGCTCGACGTCGACAACTTCAAGAATGTCAACGACGTCCACGGGCACCAGGCCGGCGACGAGATCCTCTCCGAGTTCGGCAGCGCCTTCGCACGGTCTCTACGCGATTCGGACACCGCATACCGGTATGGCGGTGAGGAATTCTGTGTCCTCCTGCGCGAAACCGACGCACACGCTGCCGCGATCGTCGGCGAGCGACTGCGCGTCGAGATCGCCAATCGTTTTGCGGGTATCGGTGGCTCGGCCATGGTCACGGCGTCGCTGGGCGTCGCCGCGATCCCCAGCGATGCCATCGACGCGAAAACCCTGATCGCAGCTGCGGATCGGGCCCTCTATGGGGCCAAAGCGGCAGGGCGGAACTGCGTGGTGCGCGCCACCCCCACCCGCGCCATCCGCGTCAGCACGACCCGGACACGCTCACGGTCGCCACTGCCATCCGAGCTCCCGGTCGCCGTGGTCGGAGAGGAACCCGCCGCCTCCTGAACCGAACGTCGCGAGCCCGCTCATTGCGAGACGCCCTGGCCCGGCCAGCCGACTCTCGTCCACGGTGACACCGGTTGACCGGGGTACCATGGGCGGGTACGGTCGCCACGGTACGCGGCTCGGGGATCTTGGGATGGAAACCCGAGGTTCGATGGGCAGCAGTGCGGACCGATCCCGTGTCACGCCGACGTAGCTCAGTGGTAGAGCAGCGGTTTCGTAAACCGCTGGCCGGGAGTTCGAATCTCCCCGTCGGCTCCATGCGGCAAATCCGCTCCGCAAGCCGCCATGAAATCCCTTATGATGTAAGGGATTTCGCTCCATCGCCATTTCCACTCCGGCGTCAGTATCCGGGGACAATGCGGCAATGATCGTCGAACCGTTTCACATCGATATCGATGACGGCGTGCTGATCGACCTTCGCCGGCGCATTCTTGCCACGCGCTGGCCGGTGGGGGCACCGGGGCCCGCGTGGGGGCAGGGAACCGATCTTGCTTACCTCAAAGGCCTGCTTGACGACTGGTCCGGCGGCTTCGATTGGCGAGCCGAGGAGCGTCGTATCAACCGCTTCCCGCAATTCCGCGCAAGGGTCGACGGCATCGCGATTCATTTCGTTCATGAGCGTGCCGTCAAGGGAACAGGGATCCCGCTCCTTCTGCTCCATGGCTGGCCGAGCACCTTTGTTGAGCTGCTGCCCCTGGTCCCGCTGCTGACGGATCCCGGCACGCACGGCATTGATGGCCCGGCCTTCGACCTCGTGATTCCGTCGTTGCCCGGCTATGGGTTCTCCGAACGCCCGGAGCGCGGGAATTACCGCGACATCGCCGGCCTGATGCACGGTTTGATGCGCGGTCTTGGCTACGCCCGCTACGGAGCCGGTGGCGGAGACTTCGGCGCCGGCATTGCCACCTTCATGGCGCTCGACCACGCTGCGTCGACGCTTGGGATCCACCTGAGCAATCTCGAGCTCTCGCCGGATGTCGACGATGGATCGCGACCGCTGTCCGATGCCGAGCGTTCGTACCTGGCGCAGCGGGACCGCTGGGATCGGGCCGAGCGGGGGTACAGCGCGATCCAGTCCACCAAGCCACAGACGCTCGCGTATGCGCTCAACGATTCTCCGGCCGGTCTCGCGGCGTGGATAGTGGAGAAGTGGCGATCCTGGACCGATAGTGGAGGCGATGTCGACTCGCGAGTCCCGCGTGAATTGCTGCTGACGATGTTGACCCTCTTCTGGGCAACCGGCACCATCACAACCTCAATGCGTGATTACTACGACAACCGCTGGGACGGGGTCGCGCTCGGATCGCAGGCGTTCGTCACGGTGCCCACCGGCATCGCCAACTTCGCGAGCCAGTTCATCTTCGAGGGTAAGCCGCCACGCGAGTGGGCCGAGCGCCTGTACAACGTTCGCCGCTGGAACGAGATGCCCCGAGGTGGACACTTCGCTCCAGCCGAGGAGCCGCGACTCCTGGCAGCGGACATTGCCGCCTTCTTCGCGGATCTGTGATGCACGGTGAGCGCTGGCCCAGGGGTCAGACGGGCGGGGGCACCGGCAACCATCCCGCCGCCGGAGCAGGCGGGGCGCTCGGCATCGGAGGCGTCTCGCTGCCGCCAGGATCGAACCGGAACGGCGGATATTCGTCGCGCATCAGGAGCACGTAGACGAGCACCCGGAACACCCAGCGATTGAGTCCCATGACGAAATCGAAGATGCCGCGCGGATACCGGCTGGTGAAGAGCAGCGCGAGAGCGGCAAACAGCGTCAGGATGGCGATGAGTCCCCAGAGGTGCACCGCAACACCGACTCCGCCGGCCAGGATCGCGATGACGACGTACTGCGGAAGCGCCAGCAACCACCACTTGATGAGCACCAGTCCCCGTGACAGGTGCTCGGGATATGGCACGTCAAGCGAGGCTGGGTAGTCGGCGTCGGCCGCGAAGCTGAACGGCGGGTAGTGGTCGGTGCCGAGAGCGCTGTATCCGTAGAAGCCGACCCGCCAGGCCCAGCGCAGCACGCCGACGTTGAAATCGAAGATCGCGCGCGGATACCGCCCGGTGAACAGGATCGCGAAGAAGGCAATCACGGTGAGCACGAACATCGCGATGAAGAGGAACCACAGCACGATGTAGTGCGGTATGAGCAGCAGCCACTTCACCAGCCACAGCCAGCGACTCAGAGGCTCCTCCAGGCGCCCCTCGACGCGCAGTGGATAGCTGAGTGGCAGCGCCTGGACCGGGACCGGGGGCGGCTGAGGGACGCCGGCAGCCGTTGACCCGGCGCGCTGGTGTCTGGTGAGCATCACGATGCCCAAAGTCAGCAGCAGCACGGCAAGCACGAGCACGACGCCCCCGGCGATGAGCAGACCGAGCGCGAGCGCGAAGAGAAATGGGGCAGTCGCTCCGACTGACACGTCGGCCGCCACGCCGCGGGAACCGTCGGCGTTCATCAGCACGACGATCCATCGACCCGGCGTCACCGTCCACGTGAGTGTTTGCGTTCCACCGCCCGATGCCTGCGCCCGCCAGAACGTCTGCGCGGCGGGGACAGCGGGCGCTCCACCGTCATGCGGTGAGTACGTGACGCGATATGGAAGGAACTGCAGATCGCTGAGGGAGTCGTAGGCAACGCCGCTCAGGTAATTGAGCGCGTCGGCACGAGCCGCGATGCCGATGAACACGCCCGCATCCGATCGGGTGGCAGCGGTGATCCGCACCTTGCCCAGCGCGTTCTGGTCGACCGGCCACGCGCGGCCCGAGAAATTCAGGTCAAGGCTCGAGGTCGCAATGGCGTACGAGGGCGCGGTGAGACTTCCGGTTCCCGAGGTGAGGTATCCGGAGGCGTCTCGCTGGGTTTGATCGGCCCACATCAGGAAGCCCCCGCCGGCGAGCAGCCCCATCATCACGAGAGCGAGCACGCTCCCGACGACCACGAGCACCACCGCACCGACACGCGACGGGGCACGCGACGGCGGTGCCGGTGGCGGAGCCCACTGCGTGGTCATGATCGTGCGACCGGCGGAGTCGACGTGGGGGTGTTCATGTCAGCACCGTACGTCCGATGTCCGGGCGATGCAATCGGGAGGAACCCGGACTCCACCCTGATATATCACCGAGCGCGTCAGGGTGATTCCCGATAGCCCCACCTGCTTGCGAGCCCCATCATGGGAACGTGGCAGAGCAGACCCGGACCAAGAGAAGGCGGGGCTCGTGGCGCCGCATCCCCGAAGCCCGCCGGCTCGGAGGTGTGGCCGCCGGCTTCTCGGCGAGGACCGGCGTCGACGTTACCGTCGTCCGAACCGTCTTCGTCCTGCTGGCGCTCGCCGGAGGCTCCGGCATCGCCTGCTATCTGGTGGCGTGGCTCCTCATTCCTGCCACCGGAGAAAGGACCAGCATCGGCAGTGCGGCGCTCGCCGACCGTACCGGGATCAAGCTCGCCGCGGGTCTTGCATCGCTGCTCGTCGCGGTGTTGGTGATGGTCTCCCTGGTCGGGGCGGGCTGGATCGGCTCGCTTGCATGGTCCTTCGTGATCAGCGTCGTCGCGATCGTCCTGATTTCGCGAAACGCTCCCGCTGATGAGCAGGTCACGCTGCGCGGGCTCGCGGATCCGTTCATCGGCTTCACCGGCGATGCCCGGCGCTCTCGCGTGGCGTTGCGTGCGCTGGTCGCCGCGGTCCTCCTGGTCGGCGGGGTGACGATCCTGCTGGCGGGACACACGAGCACCGCACTGCTCCGCCCCCTCGCCGGCGTTGCGCTCGTGATCGCCGCGATGGTGGTGGTGCTCGGACCCTGGTGGCTGCGGGTCGGTCGTGACCTGGTCGCCGAACGGCAAGCACGCATTCGCGCCGAAGAGCGAGCCGACGTGGCGTCGCGTGTCCACGATTCCGTGCTGCAAACCCTCGCGCTGATCCAGCGCCGCGCAGCCGAGCCGCAGCAGGTGATCCGTCTGGCTCGAGCCCAGGAGCGCGAGCTGCGCTCATGGCTGTTCGACGGCCGCGCGCCCGGGTCGCTGGCCGCGGACACGACCTTCGCCGGAGGGTTGCGGCTGATCCAGGGCGAGGTCGAGGCTCAGCATGGCGTCACCGTCGAGGTGGTCACGGTCGGGGATTGCGTGCTCACCGAGGGCGTTGAGGCCCTGCTCGCGGCAGCGCGAGAAGCGACTGTCAACGCCGCCAAGTGGTCTGGGGTCCAGGTGGTCTCGCTCTACGCCGAGGTGGAGCCGGCCCAGGTCTCGCTGTTCGTCCGCGACCGCGGACGGGGATTCGACCCGGCGACGGTGCCCGCAGATCGCAAGGGGCTGTCCGAGTCGGTGCATGCCAGGATGGCCCGCCATGGCGGCGCGGCGAGCCTTCGGAGCGTTCCAGGAGAGGGCACCGAGGTGAGGCTGACGCTTCCTCGAGACGCCGGAGCGAGTCCGCCGCCACCACCTCCGCCACCCCCGATGACTCCTCCGCCTCCGCCTCCACCACCACCGGCATGACGGCTGCGCCCGGCAACCGGCCACGCGTGTTCATCGTCGACGATCATGCCCTGTTCCGATCGGGCGTCCGGTCGGAGCTCGGCAGCGGAGTGGACGTGATCGGCGAGGCGGACGACGTCGAGCCCGCGATTGCCGGGATCGCCCAGTGCGAGCCCGATGTCGTCCTGCTCGACGTCCATCTACCGGGTGGCGGCGGACATGCGGTGGTGACCGCCCTGAAGCGCACCCATCCGCACGTGCGATTTCTCGCCCTCTCCGCGTCGGATGCGCCTGAGGATGTGATCGCAGTCATCCGTGCGGGCGCTCGCGGCTACGTCACCAAGACCATCTCCGGCGCCGAGCTCGTGGACGCGGTCTATCGCGTGGCAGCGGGCGAGGCGGTGTTCTCCCCCAGGCTGGCCGGGTTCGTGCTCGATGCCTTCGCGGCGCTCCCGGCTGCCGACAAGGCGCAGCCGTCATTCGACCCCGAGCTCGACCAGTTGACCCCGCGCGAGCGTGAGGTGCTCCGCCTCATCGCACGTGGCTTCACGTACAAGGAGATCGGCCGCGAGCTGTTCATCTCCGTCAAGACGGTGGAGAGCCACGTCTCCTCGGTGCTCCGCAAGCTCCAGCTGTCGACACGCCATCAGCTGACACGCTGGGCGACGGAACGACGCCTGTCGTAGTCCCGACTAGAGCAGTTGGTGGATCGCGAATGCGACACCGAAGGCGACAACCAGTGTGCGGAGCACCACCGGGCTCAAGCGCCGTGCTGCAGTCACGCCGAGAAAGCCGCCGGCAGCGCTCATCGGCACCATCACGAGCACCGCGAGCCATGACACCGGTCCAAAAAAGGCGAAATAGATGGCCGCGACGATGTTGATGATCAATGACATCATGCCCTTGAGCGCGTTGATCCGCTGCAGGTCATCGCGGATGAAAAGCCCAAGCACCGCAAGCATCATCACGCCGAGTCCCGCACCGAAGAACGCGCCGTAGACGCCGCCCAGGAACTGGGCCACCGCGAGGACAGGCGAACGATGCTGTTCGCGCTCCGGGCGGCGTGTTCGGACTCGCGACGTGACCACCGGCTGGAGCAGGAGCAGCGCGCATGCGGCCAGGATCAACCACGGGACGATCGAGGCGAACACTTGATTCGACGTCCGCGTCAGCAGGACCGCGCCGACGACAGCTCCGGCGACGCTGATGGGTCCGAGGAAGCGGACCCGGGCACGCTGCGCGGTGAGCTCCGCGCGGTACGCGATGCTTCCTCCCGCATAGCCGGGGAGCAAGCCGAGCGTGCTGGTGACGTTCGCGGTCAGCGCCGGAAACCCGATGAGGAGCAGCGCCGGAAACGACAGGAGCGTCCCACCGCCCGCGACTGCATTCACAGCGCCGGCGAGCAGCGCCGCGCCGGCGATCAGGAGCAACTGCGCGGCGTTGAGGTGGATCACCGGTCGCCCGACGCGATCCCCACGCGGGCGGCCACCTCCCGCAGGCCGAGAATGTCAGCGCTCAACTCGCCCGAGGCAAGGCGCGAGCGGATCAGGTCCTCATGGGCAACGCGCTCCACGACGCGGTCGGAGATCTCGAGCACCGATGCGGCAGCGATGCAGAGGACGCCGTCGTCATCGGCGACAATCATGTCGCCTGGCGCGACCTCCTGCCCTGCGCACACGACCGGTCGATTCACTGCCCCCGCACCGTGTTTGGTCGTTCCCTGAGCGGTGATCCATCGCGACCAGACGGGGAAACCCATCGCACGCAACTCGCATACGTCGCGCACCCCCGCGTCGATGACCGCCCCGATCACTCCATGTGCGTGCAACGAGGTCGCCAGCAACTCCCCGATGACGCCGGCAGCATCGCCGGGCGGCATTGTCGCCACGACCAGCAGATCACCCGGGCGGCACTGCTCGATCGCCATGTGAATCATCAGATTGTCGGCCCGCGGGCAGAGCACTGTCACCGCCGGACCGGCAACACGGACCCCCTGCTGGATCGGACGGATGACCGGATCGAGCAGACCGGCTCTGCCGTACGCCTCGTGTGCCGCAGCGACGCCGTGAGCCCCGAGGGTGGCCACGGCCGCGGGACGCTCCGCACCCGGTGGCCGCTCGCCTTCCACCATCAGGACGAAGACGCCACCACCGCGTTGCGGAGCTTCCCGATGCCCTCGATCTCCGACTCCATGACGTCGCCCGGCTGCAGGAACTCCGGTGGGGTGCGCGCAAAACCGACGCCCTCCGGTGTGCCGGTCGCAATCAGCATGCCAGGAAGCAGGGTCATGCCGACGGAGAGCCACTCGATGATCGCGTCCACGGGATAGATCATGTCGCGGGTGTTGGCATCCTGCTTCACCTCGCCGTTGATCCGCAGCTGCAGGTGCAGTGACTGCACGTCGGCCACCTCGTCGCGCGTCAGCACCCACGGGCCGCAGGGGCACGATCCGTCGAGACTCTTTCCCTTGAACCACTGACCGCCCCAGCCGTTCTGGATGTCACGAGCGGTCACATCATTGAGCACGGTGTAGCCGAAGATGTGGCCGGCCGCGTCCTGGCGCTTGATGTTGGCGCCGCGACGGCCGATGACCACGCCGAGCTCGACCTCCCAGTCGATCTTGGTGCTCACCGACGGGTCGATGCGGATGTCGGCGTATGGAGCCGTGATGGTGGTGATCGCTTTCGTGAAGATGGTCGGCGGTGCCACCTCCACGTTGGTCGCGCGTGCGGTCTCCTCGGCATGCTTCTGATAGTTTCGACCGATCGCGAGCACGTTGCCCCGCGGCGGGTCGAACGGAGGCAGCAGGGTCAGATCCGTCAGCGTTCGGACGGCGCTCGCGGGAGCCGACGCCGCCAGGACGCGCAGATGGTCAAGTCCCTCCTCACCGGCGTCGATGACACCGAGAATCGTCGTCGGGAGCGCATCCGACCCCGACCCGTTGGCCGCGGCGCCGACGTCGACGATCTCGTCGGTTGCGCCGTCGCGTCCCACACCCAGGCGTGCCGTCCCACCATCGCGGAACATCAGCAGTTTCATACCTTGTTCGCCTCCGAGCTCGACGCTGAGCTGAGACTCGTCGCCGCTCCCAAAAACAGTTCCTCGAAATCCTGGCGATCGAGGAGTTCGCCGGGTTGACCTTCCATACGGATCGATCCAGAGACGAGAACCGACGTGTATGCCGCAATCTCGAGGGCCGCGCGTGCGCGCTGCTCCACGAGCAGCACCGCCTTGCCGAGGGCACCGAGGCCGTTCACCTGCTCGCGCAGGAGCTTGTCGGCCAGCTGCGGTGCGAGGTTCGCGGTCGGCTCGTCGAGAATCAGCACCTTGGGATCGAGCATCAGGACACGCGCGATGGCGAGCATCTTGCGTTCGCCACCACTCAGCTTGTCCGCACGGCGTTTGAGCATCGGCCTGAGTGCGGGAAAGACCTCGACCACCTCCGGCACTCGAGCGCGAATCGTTGCTGCGGGCAGGAGGTAGCCGCCCATTTCGAGATTCTCGAGCACGGTCATCGGCTCGAAGATGTCCTGCACCTGTGGCACGTACCCGACCCCTCGGCGCGCAAGCTGCTCGGGACGCCGGTTGGTGACCTCCTCGTCGCCGAGCATGATCCGGCCGCTGGTGACCCGGAGAATCCCGACGAGTGCCTTCAGAAGCGTGCTCTTCCCGGCGCCGTTGGGTCCGATGATGGCGACGATCTCGCCGGGTCCGACGCTCAGCGAGACGTCCTGGATGACGGGGACGCCACCGTAGCCGGCGGTGATCCCCTCGGCGCGCAGGAGCGGAACCGGCCGCTTCACGGACACCACCGCGGGGCTACCCGACAAGGTAGGCGTCAACAATTTCGCGTTGCTGACGTAGGGCCGTCATGGTCCCCTGGCCGATGACGCTTCCCTGCGCCATGACGATCACGGGGTTGCACATTCGCTCGATCATGTGCAGCTCGTGCTCGACCATCAGGATGGTCAGGCCGTCGTCGCGAAGCGACTCGCAGTAGTCGGCGATCTCCCCGACGATCGAAGGATGAACGCCTGACATGGGCTCATCGAGGAGCAGGAGCCGGGGCTGGAGCATCAGCGCGCGCATGATCTCGAGGAGACGCTTCTGCCCGCCGCTCAGGGAACTCGCATAGTCCGATTCCTTGGCGCTCATCCGGAAGCGGTCGAGGAGCACCCGCGCCTGTTCCACCAGGCGGTTCTCATCCGCCCTCCAGTAGCGCTTACCCAGGAGGGCGCCCCTGAGAGAATCGCCACGATTGGCCGGCGCTGCGGCGAGCAGATTCTCGAGGACCGTCAGCTGCGCGAATTCGGACGGGAGTTGAAACGTGCGCACCAGGCCGCGCCGTGCTCGCCGGAACGCCGGGAGGCCGGTCACATCGTCCCCGTCGAAGATGATCGTGCCGGAGCTTGCAGGCAGTGTGCCCGCGAGCACGGCGAGAAACGTCGACTTGCCGGCGCCGTTCGGACCGATGAGACCGGTGATGCGGCCGGGGAGCACGTCGATGGAGACATCCTCGACGGCGCGCACGCCCTCGAAGTGCCTGCTCACGTGGCTGGCGACCAGGAGCGGACGCTCGGCGGAAGACCGCGGGCCGGCTGCGGGCGTCGCAGCGACCGCGTCAGTCTCGACCGGCATATTGCTCCGTCGACTCGAGCGGTTGTGACCGGGCTGCGAACACACGACGCCGCTCGGGCAGGACCCCGCGGGGCCGGAACCAGAGGAACCCGAGGATCAGCCCGCCGATGCACACCCACTCGAGCGCGGGAATGAGCCCGGGCGGCCCGAACTGCGGCAGGTAGCGAGTGGCTTCCTCAAATCCGACCGGGACGAGAAGCGCGCCGAGCACCGCGCCATAGTTGTTGCCACGGCCGCCGACGATCACGGCGGCGAAGAGGATGAGCGTTTCCGGGTACAGCCACGTGGACGGTGCCCAGGTGGTGATGAAGCCGACCAGGATGGCGCCGCTCAAGCCGGCGATCGCACCCCCGACGACGAACACCGACATCTTCATGGCCACGGCGTTCTTGCCGAGCGCTTTTGCCGCAACCTCGTTCTCGCGCATCGCCCGCAGGGAACGTCCGTACGGCGAGTTGATGATCCGCTGCACCACGAAGAACACGATCACCGCCAGCACGAGCGCGCCGGCGGTGTACGCCCAGACATAGCCGTCGGAGTATGAGTTGAACTTGTCAGAAAGTGGTCGGGGAACGAGTGCGAGGCCGGCGGCGCCGCCGAGGAAGGCCGGCGTGTTGGTGACCACGAGGCTGGCGATCACCGAGAGCACGAGCATCGCGATCGCCTGGTAGTCGCTGCGCAGCCGGCGCAGCACCACGAGGCCGATCGGCGGGGCGAGCAGAGCGCCGACCAGCGTCGCGGCGATCCAGGGAAGGGGAAAGCTCAGGTTCAGCCCGAGGATATACGTCTGAAAGCCGCCGTTCGCGGTGTCGCGCGGCAATGACAGCACTGCCGCCGTGTAGGCGCCGGCCGCCTGGAAGATGATGAAGCTGAAGTTGACGATGCCGGACACACCGAACTGCAGGCTGATGGCCAGGCAGGCAAGGATGTCGACGGCCGCATAGACCAGCAGCGTGGTGACGTAGTAGGTCACCCGGCTGCCGCGAGCGCGCCTCGCTTGGCGAGCAGTCCCTGCGGCCTGAGCACCATCACCAGCACCAGCACGGCGAAGGCGACGACCTGCTTGTACTCAGGGGAGATGATCGCGGCGCTGATCTCGGTCATCTCGCCGATGAGCACCGCACCGATCATCGCCCCGTACGGACTCCCCGCCCCACCGAGGATGGATGCCGCGATGATCGGTATGAGGAATTCAGAGCCGCTCGCCACCGAGAACGAGTCGGAGTTCATGCCCGCAACCGTTCCGGCGACGCCGCAGAGTGCGCCGGTGATGAGCCACGCGAGGTCCACGACGCGGGCCGTGGGGATACCGCAGTTCCGGGCGAGGGTCGGGTTGGCGGCGGTGGCTCGCATCGCCTTGCCCAGCCTCGTGAATCGGAGGAGCGCATGGATCGCCAGCATCACGACGATGGCCACCGCGATGATCGCCAGCTGCTCCCCTGTGAGCGCGATCGACCCAAGGTAGTACGTCGTGCCGGGGTCTTGGTGATACGAGACGCTGTAAGTCCCCACGATCGGGAGGAGCGCGTTGGCGATGACCAAGGAGACCGCCAGCGAGATGATCACCATGCCGATCAGATTGGTCCCCTTGCGCTGGAACGGCGCGTAGATCAGGCGGTTGAGCAGGAACGAGAACACCGCCCCGAAGACGGCGCCGACCGGCAGTGCGAGCCAGATGCTGACGCCGGCGTTGTTCACCGCGTAGGCGGCGTAGGCGGAGGCGATCATCACCTGCCCGTAGGCCAGGTTGATCATGTTCGTGATGCCGAACTGCATCGTGAAGCCGACCGCCGAGATGGCGATGATGGACATTGAGACGAGGCCAAAGCCGAACGCGGCGACGATGAGACTCATCGCCGCCGCCCCCGACCGATCAGTTGGTCAGCCACCGCCCGCCGCGATGATGGCTGCGGTCTGCGCCTGGGTGAGGGTGCCGATGGTGATCTCGTTGCCCATGGCGTCATAGCGGACGAGGATGTAGCCCTGCTGGGAGTTGTTGTACTGGTTGTAGTTGGTCAGTCCACCGGCTCCGACCCAGCGGACCTTCTGGCCGCTCTTGATTGCCGCCACACCCGCAGCATAGGTGTTCACGGTGACCGCCCCGGCGACGCCGTTGCCGACGTCGTGGATGACCGGGTTGTACACGGTCGGGTCGAGGCTCTTGGTCTCGTCCATGGCAAGGGCCGCCTGCATGATCCCGTCATAGAGGTGGAGCGTCGCGCCACGTTGCGAGTACTTCGGGGCGTCGGGGAACTGCGACGCGACCGCGTCGAGGTTGGTCTTGAACTCGTCGTATCCAGGCCCGCTGAAGCTCACGCCGAGGTCGACGGCGGTGAACTTGTCGACCACGGTTTGAACACCGACGGCTCCGGTGACCGCCGCGAACCACACGGGGTCGATGGTTGCCGATGTCCCCATGAACGGCAGCATGATCCCGTGGTTCAGCTGCTTGACCTCGGCCATGTAGGTGGCGTCGGTCGGCCCGAGCGCCTCGGTGAAGATCACGTCGGGATGGGTGTTCAGCATCGCGGTCACCTCGGTCCGATACGAGGGCTGACCGAGCGCGATCGCCTGGTTGATGGTCACGGTGGCACCGAGACCCTGCAAGGCTCGCATCGCGGGGCCGACGAAAGCCTGCGATCCGATGTCGTTGCCGAACACGAGCGCGACCCGCTTGTACATGAAGTGATCGAGCGCGCTGCCCACCATCGCGAAGGCGTCGAACTCATCGGGCGGGACCAGCCGATGGAAGTAGGTGAACGAGGTCTTGTTGAACTCCGACTGGCCGGTCATGCAGAACATCGGGATGTGCGCCTGGTCGAGGATCGGCGCGACACTCGCAGCCTCATCCGACGTGCAACCGACGACAGCCATGAGGTTTGAGTTGCTGGCGATCATCTGCTGGGCGGCCGGGACCGCATCCGCGGGCTCGCCGCGAGTGTCAAACTCCTTGCAGCTCACCGTGTGCCCCATGACACCGCCCGCGTTGTTGATGGCTCGCGCCGCCGGCAGGCACGCGGCGAAATATGCCGGGCCGAGCGCTGCGTCCGGACCGGTGAAGGGCGCGATGACACCGATGAGCAGCGGGGATTTGCTCGACGACCCGCTCGGGGTGGACGAGCTCCCGCAGGCGGCAAGTGCCAGCGTGAGCATCGCGACGAGGACCCCTACCCCTCTGCCGACCCGATGATGGCTTGCGAGCATCACATGCCTCCTAGCGCCAAGGGCGCGGCTGGCGAAGATTGTCGGCAATACTAGCGACAATGTTGTGAACAATCCAGCCCCAGCCTCTGATGCGGACGAACCCCGTGTGCGCACCACCAACGACCCGTGCGACCGGCTTCGCCAGGCCATCGTCAGCGGGGAGTTCCAGCCGAACGAGCGCCTCGTCGAGGCGGACCTCGCGGTTCGATTCGGCGCTGGGCGCACCGCCATCCGCGCCGCCCTGGCTGTGCTTGATCAGGAAGGGCTCATCGTCCGGGAGCGTCACCGCGGCGCACGCGTCCGGCTGATCTCAGCAAGAGAGGCCTTCGAGATCGAGCAGGTGCGCAACGCGCTGGAAAGGCTCCTGGCCCGCAGCGCCGCACAGCGGGCGACGAACAGCGACGTTGCCGACCTTCGAGCCATCCTGGCGACGATGCACGAGCGCCTGCGCGACGCCGACACGCTCGGCTACATGCAGCTCAATGCGCAGCTCCACCGGCGCATCTGGAAGATCTCGGACAACCAGGTGGCCTTCAAGATGCTGGTCACCCTCAAGTCCCAGAGCATCCGGTTCCAGTACGGCACCATCCTCCGGCCGGGCCGTCCGGAGCAATCCCTCCGCGAGCATGAGGCGATCGTCGCAGCCATCGCGGCGCACGACACGGACGCCTGCGACGCCGCGATGGCAGAGCATCTCGGCCACGCCCTCGAGACCCTGCGATGGGCGATCGATTCACAGGACCGCGAGCGGCCCTGGGCTACTCCGCGGGAGTCCGCGCTCCCGCGTGACCCTGGCAGCGGCTTGACACGCCCCAGCGAAACGCTGGCAAAATACCGCGCGTGAAACGCACGAACGATGACGGTCGGATGCGGTGTGCTCAGTGCGGTGCAGCCAGGCTCATCCCGCTGACAGTCCACTTCCCGCTAACGGAATACCGCCAGACGAAACGGGTTCGCCCGGTCCGCGCCCAGTTGAAGTGCGTGGTGTGCGGGCATCGCCACGTCGCTGACCCGAGGGTCCTGCTGGCCGGCTGAATCGCCACCCGCGGTCAGCGGGCGACGAGCTGCACCAGGCCGAGCACGTTGCCGGCAGGGTCGCGCACGGTCGAAAGCAACCGCTCCGGGCCGTCCGGCGTTGGATGCTCGAGCACCTCACCGCCATGGGCGCGAACCAGCTTCATGGCGTCGGTCATGCTGTCGACGTGCAACCAGGGGAGCATCCCCGCATTCGGCGTCGGTGGCCTGTCCGTCACCCACTGACCGATGAGGCCTGGAGCGTCGAACCCCGGATGTGGGTGCTCGATATGCCAGCCGAAGACGCGTGCGTAAAACTCCGCTGACCGCTTCACGTTGATGGCGGGGATCTGCAGATAGGACACCTGTCCCTGAACCGGTCTGAGCGACTGGTTGGATTCCTCGTCGTCGTCAACAGCCATTGGAAGGATCATGGCATCGCGTGTGGACACGGCCTGCGTCATCGGCCAACCGCGCTCGCTTCTCAACAACGTCGTGACGGTGCGGACCGTCGCGTCCCAGCCCGGCGTTGAGCACGGCGCGACCATCCTCCGGTCAGAATGGGCGGGTGGCGTCAGAGAAGTTCACCGTGCAGTCCGGCACCGCCAGGCTGGCGGCCGAGCGCTGGCCAGGTGACGGGCAGCCGGTCGTGCTGCTCCATTCGGGCGTGACCGATCGTCGCTCGTGGCACGCCGTTGCGGAGGCACTGCAGCCGGTGACCGGCGTCGTCGCCTACGACATGCGCGGGTACGGAGAGACATCAGGGGTCACCTACGGCTTCTCGCATCTCGATGACCTCAACGCGGTGCTCGACCGCGTGGCGACCGGCCCGGTGTGGCTGGTCGGGAGTTCGATGGGGGGCGAGATTGCCATCGATGCCGTCCTGGCATCGCCGGAACGGGTGGCCGGCCTCGTGCTCCTGGCGCCGGCGGTCAGCGGCGCTCCCGAGCCGAGTGTGTTCGACGCCGACACCGACCGACTCGTGCGTTTGTGGGAAGCCGCGCAGACCTCGGGCGAGATCGACGAGATCAACCGGATCGAGATGTGGCTCTGGCTTGACGGCCCGAGCGGACCGGAGGGCCGAGTGTCCGGGCCGGCGCGAGAGCTCGCGCTTGCCATGAACGCCATCGCGCTGAAGAACGAGATCCCAGAGGAATCCGGGAAGAGCGGCATCACAGCGTGGTCGAGGCTGGAGGAGATCGGCGTGCCCGTGACCGTCGCGTGCGGTGACCTCGATCTCCCCTTCATCATCGCTCGGTCGAAGGAGCTCGCCGACTGGCTTCCCAGGTCGCGCTATGAGGTGTTCGAGGGTATGGCCCACCTCCCCTATCTCGAGCAACCGGAGGCGGTCGCCGATCTGATCAGTTCAGCAATCCGCTGAGCGGCACCGATCACCCGGGGGTGATGATCGCGTAGGTCGCAATCGCAACGCCCGTCTGGGTGGTCGCGATGATGTCGTAGCGCGTGCCGCCCGCGGGGACGGTGGCGTCAGCGACGAAGTGGCCGATGGGATCCAGCCTGCGGCTCACCAGGATGGTCGGAGTGCGTCCGTCGGGGGTCATCCCGATGGTGACCGTCGCGATCTGTATCTCGCTCGTCTCGTTCGAGCTGGTGAAGAAGGTGAGGTGAAACTCGTCCGCGCCCGGTTTGTCCGGATCGATGTAAACCTGCGCGAGCCAGCCGTTCTGGAGCTGGATCGAGTACAGAGTCGGCAGTCCGTTGAACCGAGTGGCGGTGACGATCGGCGCCGGCGTGGTGGTGGTCAGCTGCAGGTGGACTTCCGTGGAACGGCTGGCGTTGTCGATGATCACCGCGACCTCCCAGATACCGGCGATCGCCAGGTTGCCGCCTCGGGCCGCAAAGCTGCCGTCGGGTTGACGTTTGAGCGTCAGCGTTGACTCACCGAGCTGCGGTCGCAGCGGCTGCGTGAACTCGAGCTGCACCGAACTCGCGTGCACCGTCGCCCCCGTGTCGTAGTCGGTGACACGAAGCGTGAATTGGTTGAACCCCGCAGAGCCGGGCGACACGGTGAGGCGGACCTTCACGGTGGTCGAGAAATCGCTCCCGGTCACGACAACCGGCGTCGCTTTATCGGTGGACACCAGCGCGGTTGACGCAAGCGGTGGCGCGACATTCACGAGCGCGGCGGCGACCGCCACGACGGCCGCGCCCACGACAATCTCCGTCGATGCGACCCGGCGCAAGCCGCTCAGCATCCGTGACGCCCGGGGCACGTTGCCGAAGCGGTTGATGGCGCCGAGTCCCGCAAGCACCACGAAGAGCGCGGCCTTCACCAACACCAGAACGCCGAATGCAGTGCTGAAGAGCTTGTCCACGGACCCGATCTCGATCACGGCCCGGAATGTCCCCGTGATGGCGACCACGACGATGGCGAATCCGGCAGTGGTCGAAAACCGTCGCACCACCTGCCCTTTCATCTCGGAAGGCTGCCCACGGACAGCCAGGATCAGCACGAGCAGGCCACCGATCCATACCCCGGTCGCGACGATGTGAGCCCACTGGGCAAGGAGATTCGCAGCAACCGGCGCCTGCGCGCCGGCATGGCTGGCAGCGACGTCGACCCACATGGACGCCGCGGCGCCCAAGCCGGCGAGGCCGACGCCAACCAGTCGGACGGTCGCGTGAGCGACAAGGCCTCCGGCAATTCCCGCCGCGACCAGGAGCAGCGCAGCGAGCCTCTCGACGAAAACCATCCCCAGGGACGTCGAGAACACCGCAGCCCATCCGATTCCCGCCGCAGTACGTTCGGATTCGACAACTCCCGCGACGCCGATCGCGGCGAGGATCCACATGAGAATCAGTCCAGGTACGACGAACCGCGGAGTGTCGCGTAGCGCAAGCACGCACGTCGATGCGACTCCGACGATGCCGATCACGCCGATGAAGAACAGCCAGCGACCCACCACCGCGAGCACCGAGGGGGGCGGTGAAACCACCGACCTGCTCGCATGCGCGTTGGCACTCGCGGCCGACTCCCCGACCCCGAACGCATACGCGCCAGTCGCGAGGTGACCGTCGGTCTCCGAGACGGTCTTCCACGTCACGGTGTACACCCCATTGCCGATCGTCTTCAGCGGCACTTCCAGCTCGAGTGGGTGGCCAGGCACGACGACCGTCGGGCCCGCGTCAACGCTCACTCCTGAGCTGTTGATCACGGTGATGCTGGACAGCTTCGGATCGGGAGTTTCACCGAAGGTGATCTCCACCACCTTGGGCGCGCTCTGTACCTCGGCGCCCTCGGGAGGGGTGGCACTCTGGGGCAGCGCGTGGGCGGCCGCAGTCAGGGGCAGCCAGATGGCTGCCCCCACCGCAAGCGTCGCTGCGACGGTCAGCGACCGCCGCGCCCGCATCGCTACGTGCTCCGGCGGCGCAACCCGATCGCCAGGTTGAGTGCGCTGAGCAGCACCGCCACGACGATCGCGATGATCGCCAGTGCGGTTGCGCCTGATGCGCTCGTCTTGGCGTCGCCGGCCGTCGTCGACGCGGACTGCGCGCTCGCCAGCGCGTTCGCCACGCGCCGACTCACCACGTCGACCTTGGTTGCCACGGCAGCGGCTGCCGGCACGGCCACCGGGAACTGCACAGCGCTGGAATCCGCCACCGAGTCGAAGGTCGTCGGCCCCGACGCAACCGTCCGATTGACCGGCACCCCGTTGATGGTGCCGAAGATGCGGAATGTGTACGTTCCCACAACCGTGGGGATCAGCGCGTAGTCATATTCATCGAGCCTGCCGTTGCCTGTGTCGGAGTCGTAGAGGGGTACCGGGCAGAATGGGCTGCTCGTCGTGCTCCCGACGGTCACGGTGACCTGGAAATCGGGATGCGTGCAGTCCTGGTTGAGCGTGCTCACGGGAGTGCCGATCGGGTTGGTTGCCGACGGGATGTCGATGAAGACCTGGATCGCATTCGGGCTGCCAACGTACGTGTCGGTACCCCCGGACGGCTCGAATTGCCAGCCGACGGCGATTCGGTATTTACCGACTGTGAACACGTAGTGCGCCGACGCAACCGCACACGACGTCGCCATGGCGACGAGCGTTCCCGCGGCAATCGCGGACACACGAAGACGAGTTTGGGACAACTGATATCTCCTCGAGTTGTGAACGGATCGTTGGTGAGCCGAGCTCACGGACGACGGTCAGGCGTCGAGGAGCAGCGGTGGTGGCCTTCGCCAGAGATGCCGTCCCAGCCGGTCGAGCGGCGAGACCGTGCGGGCGACGGGACGGGGGGTGGCAGGAGCTGCGGTCCGGCGTCGACCGGCGACGGCTCGGAGGAGAGCCTCGAGCCTTTCGACAGCGACCTCGCGACGGCGGAACAGAATCTCGCAAATGCGCACGACGCACGCGAGCAGCAGCGACACGTAGAGGTGGACGAACGGGGCGGCCCAGTGGATCCCGGTGATCGCCCCCAGGCCGGGAGCCGGCTGCGAACGGGCCACCGCCTCGATGTTCTCCTGTACGACGTACAGCGCCGTTTGAACCGTCGCGAGTGGCAGCCAGATGGCCGCCAGGCGGGTTCCCGACGAGGACCGGGGCGCCCGGTCGCCGGGCACGTCTGCGGTACGCCCGTGCAGGATCCTGCGCACGCCGGCAGCCGCGCGATCGAGCCGCGCGTTCAATC
>JBAPOS010000022.1:0-26868 GCA_049279755.1 Candidatus Dormiibacterota bacterium
CGAACGGCGCTGACCGGGCCGCATCCACCTGCTCGTCCACCGACATCTCGGAGCACAGGGCGATGACGCCGCGCAGCGTGCCGTGGTCGCGGAGATGGCGCGTCAAGGCGCGCGTGTCGACGCCGCGGAGCCCCGGAATTCCGTTGCGCTGCAGCTCTGCCTCGAGAGTGCGCTCGCCCCGCGCGTGTCCGATGTCCACCGAGAGCTCGCGCACCACCAGCGCGCGGCATTGCACCCGCGCGGATTCGGCAGTGTCGTCGCGGCATCCGTAGTTGCCGATGAGCGGGTAGGTCATGACCACCACCTGGCCCGCGTATGAAGGGTCGGTGATCACCTCCTGGTACCCGGTCATACAGGTGTTGAACACCACCTCACCGTTGTGCGCGTGTTCCACTGGCGCCCCGAACAGGATGCCTTCGTACGTCGCACCGGATTCGAGTGCGAGACGTCCGCGTACCTCAGGCACTGGCCACCTGCTCCGACGTGATCGGTACCCGCGCCGGGTCGCGATGGATCACGCGGCCTCCGGCCATGGTGAGCAAAACGGTGCCGCGAAGCGTCGCGCCGAGGAGCGGCGTGTTGCGCGACCGTGATTGCAGGGGGGCGGCGCCGACGGTCCACTCCGCGGTCGGGTCGAAGAGCGTGCACGTCGCCGACTCGCCGATCCTGAGCCGCGGCTCGGGGACGCCGGACCCGGGCCCGAGAACCCTATGTGGCCCAACGGTCATCCGCTCGACAAGCACCGCCAGCCACTCCCCTCCCATACCGCCGATGGTGATGCAGGTCGCAAGCGCCGTCTCGAGACCGATCATGCCCGGCGCGGCGTCGTCGTACGCGAGCGACTTCTCGGCGGCCGGGTGGGGCGCGTGGTCGGTCGCCACCGCTTCGATGAGGCCTTCGCGGAGCGCGAGCACGAGGGCATTCCGATCCTTCTCCGAGCGCAGCGGTGGGTTGACCTTGCGCAGCGCCGGAGGATCCGGCTCCTGCTCGACCGGCAGCCACATCGAGAGGTGGTGGGGCGTGACCTCCGCGCTCACGGCAAGGCCCTGCTGACGCGCCCGGCGCAGCGACGCAACCGAACCTTCGGCGGACAGATGCTGAAGGTGCAGGTGTCCGGAGCGCGCGTGCGAGAGCGCGCGAATCGCGAGGTTCACGGCGCGCGTCTCGGTCTCGACGTGGCGAATCGGGCTGCGCGTCACCGGGCCCTGCGTTGCATTCGCCTGCGCGATCATCTCCTCGTCCTCGGGGTGCACGAACACCGCACGCGAGAGGTGCGCGGTTTCCGCAAGCGCGATGGCGAGCTGGCGGGGCGACACACCGTTGCGTCCGTCGTCGCCGACCGCGGCCGCACCCGCCTCGATGCACTTGCGAATGTCAACCAGCTCGGCGCCTTCGAGTCCTCGAGTGAGCGCGGCGACCTGCAGGATCGAGACCGGCAGGTTGCTCGCGGCCAGGCGCGCTTCGGCAACCCGCTCCGGAGTATCGATCGGCGGCACGGTGTTGGCCATCGCCACCACGTGCGTGAACCCGCCCGCCGCGGCTGCACGCGATCCGCTCTCGAGCGTCTCAGCCTGGTCACCACCGGGCTGACGCAGGTGGGCGTGCAGGTCGATGAATCCGGGGCAGAGCACGCACGGGTCGGCGCCGTTTTGCGGCGTCAGGTCGATCACCGGGACGCCGGCCGCGTCGATGTGGTGATAGATGGCGAGGATCTTGCCGCCGTCGAGCCACACATCCTGACCGGCTGCGTCGAGGCGGCCGAGCGGGTCGATGACGCGGACGCCTCGCAGGATCGCGTTCACGGGACGCTCCGGCGCAGCCACGCGCCGTCGACGCCGTCCACTTCGCGCAGACGCACGTGGACACGATCGCCGGAGGCGGTGGGCACGTTCTTGCCCACGTAGGTGGCGCGCAACGGCAGCTCACGGTGCCCCCGGTCGATCAGGGTCAGCACCTCGACCGCGGCGGGACGGCCGCAGTCGACGAGGGCGTCGAGCGCCGCTCGGAGGGTCCGGCCGGTGAAGAGCACATCGTCGACCACGATCACGACCGAGCCGTCAATGCGCCGGGGCGGACCCCCGTCGATGTCGTGGAGCGCTGGGTGCGGGAGCGCCGGGCGCGGACGGTCGTCGCGATGCGCGCTCGGGTCGAGCACGGCGACGGGTGGGGGGGTGTGCCCCAGGCCGGCGAGTTGGCGCGCCACCGCGCGAGCGAGTGGGACACCGCGTGTCGGGATCCCGACCAGGACGACGCCGCTCAGCATGGGGTGGCGCTCGGCGATCTCGTGGGCGAGCCGCAGCGTGATGCGTTGCACCGCAGCCGCGTCGAGCAGTTGCGGGCTGGCGTCGAGTGGTTGAGCGAGGCCGGTCACGTGGTCACCGTCATGCGAGCAGCATCTCGAGCAGCGCCATCCGGATGGCAACGCCGTTCGCCGCCTGGCGGAAGTAGGCGGCCCGCGGATCGGCGTCCACCTCAGGTGCGATCTCGTCGACGCGGGGCAGCGGGTGCATCACGATCGCCTTTGCCGGGAGCTGGCGCATGATCGCGCCGTCGATGCGGATCGCCGTTCTCGCCTGCTCGAACTCGAGCGGATCGGTGAAGCGTTCCTTCTGCACGCGCGTCTGATACACCACGTCGACGTCGGCGAGCACATCGGTGAGCTCCTCGGCCAGGCGGCACTCGACACCGCATGCCTCGAGCCGGGCGAGGATGTCGCCACCAACCTGGATCACCGCGGGCGCGACAAACGCCAGGCGTACGCCCGGGTAGAGGGCGAGCAGCAGCGCCAGCGAGCGTGCCGTCCTGCCGAAGCGGAGGTCGCCACAGAATGCGACGCTCACCCCATCGACGTGGCCGAGTTCGCGCTCGATGGTGTACAGGTCGAGCAAGGCCTGTGTGGGGTGCTCGCCCGGCCCGTCGCCGGCGTTGACAACCGGCACCGACGCGACACTCGCGGCCCGAGCGGCGGCGCCGGCCTCGTCGTGACGAAGCACGATGAGATCCGCGTACGTCGACACCATGCGAACCGTGTCCTCGAGGGTCTCACCCTTTATCGCGCTCGAGAATGTGTGCGCAGCCTCGGTGCCGATGACGGCGCCACCAAGGCGGAGCATCGCCGATTCAAAGCTCAATCGGGTTCGCGTGCTCGGCTCGTAGAAGAGGGTCGCCATCACCCGGTGCGCCAGACGGTCGTCACGCACATCCGCCAGCGCAGTGGCGCGCAGGAACAGGAGGTCGAGCAACTCGCGATCGAACTGCTCGGCGCTGATCACGTGGCCGAGCGTCCGGTTTCGCGCGGTGGTCGCCGTCATAGGGCTTCGCCCTCCAGCCCGGGCGGGTTCGGGCAAGGGCGGCCGCGCGGCGGCGGCGCGATCCCTTGCCGGCCTCTCCGGACCTGCTTGAAGTGGATGCGTTTGGCGGACTCTACCTTAGAGTGTCGTCATGGCACTCGGTGACGTCGGCAAGCTGCTGCTGATCGCCGGCGCGGTGATCCTCGTGCTCGGTGGTGTGCTCGTGCTGCTGACCCGGCTGGGTGTCACCCAGCTCCCCGGGAGCATCTCGGTGAGCAGCGGGAACTTCTCGTTCTTCTTTCCGGTCGCATTCTGCATCGTGGTGAGCGTGGTCCTGACCGTGATCATCAACCTGATCGTCCGCCTGCGCCAGTAGCGAGCCGCCTGGTGACCGACGTCCCGGAACGGGAGCAGGCAATCACGCCCGATGGGGCGTTCTCACTGGCGGCGGCCGCGAGCTTCGGATTCGGGCCGAACACCGGGCGCCCCAAGCCAGATGGAGATTCGATGTCGCTGGCGTTCGTCGCCGACGATCTCGTGCATCACGCTGCCGCGTTCGTCACCCAGGACGCCGCCGGGGTGCTCACGTGCCGCGTCTTCGGCGAGGCGGATCCAGATCGGGTCGTCACGCAGGTGCGCCGGGTGCTGTCACTGGACCAGTCCGGATCCGCGTGGGCCCAGGTCGGTGGCCGCGATCCGGTGATCGGCCGGCTCCAGTCGGAGCTCCCCGGCCTCCGTCCTGTGCTCTTCCATTCACCGTACGAGGCGGCCGCTTGGTCGATCCTCAGCCAGCGCAGGCACCGGAGCCAGGCAACCGCGGTGCGCCGGCGGCTCGCCGCGGAGCACGGCCAGGTCTTCACCCTCCCGGGTGGCCGGCTCGAGGCCTTCCCCACGCCCGAGGAGCTGCTTCGGGTCGAGTCGTTCCCCAGCCTGGAATCACAGCGCATCGACCGCCTCCACGGGGTGGCTAGGGCCGCGCTGGAGGGAGGGCTCGACCCGGAGCGACTGCTTGCCATGGCGCCTGAGGAGGCGGTGACCCATCTGCAGCAGCTCCCTGGAATCGGCCCGATGTACGCGGGGTTGATCCTGCTCCGCTCGACCGGAGCGACCGATATCCTGACCCTCGGGGAGCCGCGGCTGGCGTCGTACGTCCGCCATTTCTACGGGCTCGATCACGTCCCGACCCCCGGCGAGATCTCGACCATCGCCGATGCCTGGCGCCCCTTCCGAACCTGGTCCGCGGTGCTCATCCGCGTCGCCGGAGACCGTGACGGCGTGGCGTGGGGCCCTCAACCGGGAGGCGGCAGGTAGCGGCCTGCGGTGATCCGGCCGCCGGTGATGTCGAAGGCCCATGTGCCGGCCTTCGCCCACTGCATCCCGCCGGCCATTGGAATATGGGCGTCGGCCAGGCTGGTCACGATCGATGCCATGACGTCCCCGTGGGTGCAGAGCACCGACCCGCCAGCGGAGGCCAGCTCGGCCATCGCCCACGCCGGATCCGCCCCCTCGGCAAGGCGATCCTCCTCCTCGACGCGGAGGCCCAGGGTGTCCGCCAGGGGAGCGACTGTCTCGACGCAGCGGACGTACGGGCTCGAAACGATCACCCGGGCGCTCGGTCCGAGCAGGCCTGCGAGCGCGACGGCCTGAATCCTCCCCGCCGTGGTCAGCGGCCGGTCACGATCGGGCCCGGTCCAGCGCTCGCGAGACCCCGCTTTGGCGTGGCGCACCAGGAAGCTGGTGACCTCATCGCCAGGCACCGGCCCACCCCCGTTCGGCGCGCTCCCAGGCTGAGGGCCACCCGGTCCGAGCCCGCTCGGCGGCGTCCCGCTGGAGCGCGACCAGTTCGCCGGCCGCGAACAGCGCGGTCTCGTGAATCCGAGGCGCACCGGATCGCTCGCGGAGCCAGCCCTCGGCCACCACCGCGTCGTGGAGCTCTCCGAGCACTTCCTGAAGCGCAGCCACCTCCCGGGCGAACTTCGCGGCGTTCTTGCCGGTGGCGGCAGCGGCAGCCTCGGCGGCGTAGCGGCAGCGCTTGGCGCGAATACGTAGATCATGGAGCTGCTCGTCCGGAACGTCGCCACGAGCCGCGATCGCCCCCGACTTGAGGGAGCGCCAGGGCTTGCGCACCAGTCCGGGCAGCACCTCCCTCGCCGGCGACGCCGCCAGCTCGGTCAGGACGGGGCCGCGAGCAGCTGCGACCAGGTGATCGATCACCTCGATGTAGCGCCCGGTGTCCATGGCAATCAGGAGGTGGCGGCGGGCGGCGCGCACCTGCGCGACCAGCGGTGCGACCACAGCGAGGGCCGATCGGCGATCGGCGGCGGGCAGCGTCGTCGCCGCCGATCGGAGACGATCGCGAAGGACCTCGGCGTCACGGACCCTTCCGAGCTCGCCGCCGAGCCAGCGGAGGTCGTTGCGGAGCGCTTCCGCCCATGCCTCGTTGAGGAGCGGGCGGAACGTGCGCAGGTCGCTGCGCAGGCGTCGTGTGGCCACACGTGCCTGGTGCACGTCCTCGGCGTCGTGGCCGAGCCGGACCCCGGGATCATGGCGAAGGAGGCGGATGACGGACAGGCTCAGCGCTCGAAGGACGACATCCCCGGCGGTCGCTGTGCTCCCAAGGGTGACCGAGGCAATTTCCGGAGGGGGCGTGCCCACCAGCCCGAGAGCTCTGGCCACCAGGGCTCGGGGGAGCGCGGGCTGGGCGCCTGCAGCCTGGTACCTGGTTGCGATCAGATCGAGCAGCGGACCGCTGTCGCTGAAGATGCCGATCTCGCGAAACCGCTGAGTGATGCGAGGACCGGAATACACCGAGACCGTGTCATCGACAAGACGCGCGAGGGCGGCCCCCTCGGCATCGATAAGAACGGTCTCGGCGGTCATGGTGACCAGGCGGGCGACGAGCTCGATGGGCGCTCGGCGCGCGTAGGCCCGGACCAGGTGCAGCGCCGGCTCCGGCGGCCGCTCCGGTCCGCCCTCGAAGCGCAGCTCCGCACCGTCCGGCGCCGCCATGCCCTCGCTGGTCGCGGGAAGCCGGAGCACCCAGCCCGCGTCTGCCGAGTATTCGAGCGCGACGCCCCAGCGGGCCAGACGGAGATCGGCGGTATCCCAGTGGGTGGTGCGCAGCCGGCGAACCGGCTCAGCGATGACCGCGGCGGAGCTGTCGATGTCTTCGAGCGGTGCCGGCGAGTACGTTATCGGCACCTCGAGACGGCGCCCGTGCCCGGGCTCGACCCCCGCAGGGCCGCTCACCGCGCGACGCGCTCGACCGCGAGCCTGTGCAGCTCCTCCTGGGCGTCGAGTCCGCGAACCGTCGGCACCTTGTGCCAGCTGCCGTCGGGGCTGAGCTCGGACGCGAGCACGTCGTCGGCTAGGAGCACCTCGACGACCTCGGCAAGCCGTGCCTGCAGGCGGGGATCGATCACGGGCACCATGGTCTCGATCCTTCCATCGAGGTTGCGCCCCATCAGATCCGCGGATCCGATGTACCAACGGTCGTCGCCGAAGTGGTAGATGCGGGAGTGCTCGAGGTAGCGACCCACCAGTGAGCGCACCCAGATGTTCTCGGACATCCCCGCGATCCCGGGCCGCACCCCGCACGAGCTGCGCACGATCAGGTCGATCCGCGCTCCCGAGCACGACGCCGCGTATAGCGCCTCGATGACCTCTGGATCGATGAGGTGGTTGCACTTGATGATGATCCGGCCGGTGGCGTGTGTCTGGGTGCGGATGAGCTCGACGACCCCGCTGCGCAGCGTGACCGGGGCCACGAGCAGCCGCCGGTACTGGCGCTGGCGGCTGTAGCCGGTCAGGTAGTTGAAAAGGTCGGTCAGGTCTTCGCCCAGCTCCGTGTCCGATGAGAGCAGGCCGATGTCCTCGTAGAGGCGGGCGGTCTGAGAGTTGTAGTTGCCCGTGCCCATGTGGCAGTAGCGACGGATCCCGGTACCGGTGCGCCGCACGACAAGAGTCGCCTTGGCGTGCGTCTTGAGACCGACGACGCCGTAGACGACATGGACGCCCGCCTTCTCGAGCTCTGCCGCCCAGGTGATGTTCGCCTCCTCGTCGAAACGCGCGGTCAACTCGACGAGCGCGACCACCTGCTTGCCGGACTCGGCGGCACGGATCAAGGAACGGACGATCGGGCTGTCCGGGCCGGACGTGCGGTAGAGCGTCTGCTTGATGGCGAGCACGTCGGGATCGTCCACGGACTGGTCGATGAACGCCTCGACGCTGCTTGCAAACGACTCGTAGGGGTGCTGGACGAGCACGTCCCCTTCGTCGATCACCCGGAAGATGTCCACCTCGCCCTCGTCGCCCGGGAGCTTGGCGAGCGCCGGCGGGATCACCGGGGCGGGGAGGCGCTCCTTGAGATCGGGCCGGTTCAGGTCGTACAGGCCCCAGAGGCCGCTGAGATCGAGCGGTCCAGCGACCGTGTAGACGTCCTCGCCGGAGAGCTCGAGCTCGCGCATGAGCAGCTGCTTGACCTCCTCCGACATGCTCTCGTCGATCTCGAGGCGTACCACCTGAGGCGAGCGGCGGCGGCGTTGCAGGTACTCCTGGACGGCGGTGCGCAGGTCTTCGGCCTCCTCCTCCTCGAGCGCCGGGTCAGCGTTGCGCGTCACCCGGAACGGGTACTGGCCGATCACGCGCATCCCCGGAAAGAGGCGGTCGAGATGCGCGGCGATGACCTGTTCCACCGGGACGAAACGCTCGCCGTCCGGCATGACCACGAACCGTGGCAGGAGTGGCGGGACCTTCACGCGAGCGATGCGCTGCTCGCTGCCTCGGGGCGCGCCCACCACCACCGCCAGGTTCAGTGACAGGTCGCTGATGTACGGGAACGGGTGCGCCGGGTCGACGGCCAGCGGTGTGAGGACCGGGAAGATCCGGTCCTCGAACTCCGCATCCACATGAGCGCGGTCGTCGTGATCGAGCGAGGCGTAGTTCGAGAATCGAAGACCGACCTCGCCGAGACGTTCCACGATCGCCTGGAACGAGCGCATCTGGCGGGCGGTGAGATCGATGGCCCGGCGCTGAATCTCTGAGAGCTGCTCATCCACGGTCATCCCGTCGGGGCTGAGGGCGGCCACACCGGCGCGGCGCTGTTCGATCAGACCGCCGACGCGGACCTGGAAGAACTCATCGAGATTGCTGCTCGAGATGGCCAGAAACTTTGCCCGCTCGAGCAGGGCGCGCGTGGTGTCCTCGGCGAGCTCGAGGACGCGGGTGTCGAAATCGAGCCAGCTGAGGTGGCGATTGATGTATCGATGCCGCCCGCCAAGGTCGGCTGCGTGATCCTGCGCACCGGGGATTGCGGGCGCCGCGTCGCCGGTCGCCTCGGCAGGCTCGGAGAGCGCCATCAGCCGAGCTCTTCGATGGCGCCCGAGTCAAGGAAGACGAGATCCTCAGCGATGTTGGTCACTCGATCTGCGATGCGCTCGAGGTGGTGGGCGATGAACACCAGGTTGGTGGCCCGGAAGACCGTGGTGTTGTCCTCGGTCATCACCTGGATCAGGTCGTCGAAGAGACGGTGATAGATACGGTCGACCCGGTCATCCCCGGCAGCGATGCGGCGCGCCTGCAGGACATCCCGCGAGACCATGGCGGCAAGGATGCTGCGCACCTGGTCGCTGCAGTAGGCAGCCATCTTGGGAACGTCGACATATGTCTCCAGCGGCGGCAGATCCGCCAGGTTGCGCGCCAGCTTGGCGATGCTCACGCAGTGATCGCCCATGCGCTCCAGCTCCGAGGACATGTTGAGCAGCCCGATGATCTCGCGAAGCTCCCGCTCCGCCGGGCTCTGATTGACGATCAGCGAGAAGGACAGCTCGCGCAGCTCACGCTGCCGATCGTTGACCAGCGCATCGTCCGCGATCACACGGGCGCAGAGGCTGACGTCGCGCTCGGCGAGCCCGCTCGTAGCCTGGGTGATGGCCGTGTCGACAAGCTCGCCCATGTCCGCGACGATCCGGCGCAGGTGGGCCAGCTCGTCCCCAAGGGTGGGGTGATGCGGGTGCAGCAATGGCTCGCTCATCTCAAACGAGTCTAGTGTCCCTGAGGACCACCATCACATCGGCCCCGCACCATAGCCATTTCACAATCGCTTCGGGTCGAGCCCCGGCCGCATACTCGAAGTCGTGCAGCACGTCGTTTCGGCGGCTCCTGACCGGATCGACGCGGTCGACGGGCTACGCCGCCAGGTGGCCACCATCGAAGCGCTGATGTTCGCCTGCGATTCACCGCCGATCCTGATCACGCTCGTCGAGGACCTCTACCAGTCGATCGACCGTTTGGGGAGTCAGCCCCCTTCGTTCGGTCACCCGAACTCTCTGCCGGACGCAGGCTGAGCGCTCGCCCGAGACGGGTTCGAAACCGGCGGGTGAGATCCTCGGGCTCCCACGCATAGGGGAGACCGGTCGAGACGACCACACGGTTGCGGCGGTCGTCGTAACGGAAGGTGGGAGGTCCCCCGCCATTGACCCGGCGGTCGAGCTCGTCGGCGAGCTCGATGATGACGGCCAGCCGGTCGATGCGCTTGATGTCGTCGCGTGTGCACAGACGCGCGTAGCGAGGGAGGTTGCTCCGCGCCTTGCCAAGGCGGGCGAGCGTGGTCGCGATCAGGGCCACCTCTCGGTGGGTGAAGCCCTGGAGGTCGGCCGACGCCGTCACCCCCGCAGCGTGGGTCCAGCGGTCGTAGTAGTTGATGCTCTGACCGACATCGAGGAGCGTGGTCGCGTGGTCGAGCACCTCGCGCATCTCCGCAGTCATGGTCGGGTCGGCCACGCCGAGGATGGCCCGGACCATCTCGACGCGACGGGCCGCCCGGCGCTCGTCCCATGTCGAGAAACGCGACGCGAGCGCGGCCACCGACCCGCGGCGCACCTGCCATACCTCGGGAAGCGGCAGATTGAGGTCGGCGAGCGCGATGCCCTCACGGAGACCGTGCCCGGACACCATGAGGGTGTGAGCCCCCAGGGCCTCCATGGCGGCGATCACGACCAGCGCACCGCCGGCGATCGAATCGGCACGGTCGGTGGACAGCCCGGGCACGGTCCGCAGTGAGGAGCGAGTCCGGCTGGTGAGACGCGCGGTGAGCTCCCGCACCTCGCGCCGCTGCAGGACGTATCCGTCGACTCGTGCTATCGGATGGGCGACCGATCGCATGTGGATCTTGGCGAGGTTCCGCACCGTTCCTCCGGTGCCGACCATGCCGCCGTCCTCGGGAAGCACCGGGACGCCAGCGTCAGCCAGTGTCTGGAAGACGTGGTCGCGCAGGTCGGCGATCTCGGAGGCCCGCGGGGGGTCGCTGCGCAGGAATTGATCGGTGGTAACCAGCGCACCAAGCTCGAAGGTCCACCAGCGGAGCGCGCGCCGGCGTTCGAAGTAGGCGAGCTCGAAGCTCCCGCCGCCTACGTCTATGAGGAAACCGGTATCGATGGGGAGACCGTGGACGGCGCCGAGAAACGCGAACCGGGCCTCCTCCTCGCCGTCGATGACCTTGATGGTCAGCCCGGTGTCGGCCTCGAGCTTGGCGAGCACGCTGTCGCGATTGGTCGCGGTGCGGATCGCGGCGGTCGCGACCGCGATCGTCCGCTCAGCCCCCGCCGCGGCCGCGACCGCACGGAAATCGCGCACCGCGCCGATCGCCTCGGTGACCGCGCTCGCCTCAAGCCGGCCCCGCGAGTCGATGTGACGCGCGAGCTGAAGCGAGGTTCGCGCGTCGGCGATGATGTCGAGCTGGCCGGACGCGTCGAGACGCAGCACTGCGATTCGAGCCGAGTTCGACCCGATGTCGATCACGGCAAGCGGAGCTTCCAAAGCGACCCTCTCCCTGGTCCGTGCTCGGGTGGGAGCGGCAAGTATAGGCAGGGCCAACTCCGGCGAAGTCAGCCGCGCTCGCCGACCGCGGCGTCGGGTACGGCGGGATCGCGTTGCTCGAGGATGCGATCGAGCCGGTAGCCGACGCCGTAGACCGTGGTGATCCTGAACGGAAGCGCCTCGAATGATTCGAACTTCTCCCGCAGCCAGCGCACGTGAACATCGACGGTCTTGCGTTCGCCAAAGAACTTGGGCCCCCACACACGCCGGATCAGCTGCTCGCGCGAGTGCACCCGTCCCGGGTTCGCCAGCAGAAAGGAGAGGAGGTCGAACTCCTTGGGCGAGAGTCGGAGCGCGTCCTGGCCAACTCGCACCGACCGCGCACCGCGATCGAACCGGAAGTCGCCGAACTCCTCCACCTCCACGACCCCCCGTTCCTCAATGGCAGGCTGCGCGCGTCGCAGCAGCGCCATCACCCGGGCGGTGAGCTCCGCGAGCGAGAACGGCTTGGTCATGTAGTCGTCGGCGCCGACGCGGAGACCGACGATCTTGTCGAGCTCGCTGTCACGCGCGCTCAGCACCAGCACCGGCGTGGTGGTCTCCTGGCGGAGGATGCGACACACCTCGAGACCGCCGAGCTCGGGGAGCATCAGGTCGAGCACGATCAGATCGGGACGAAGCTCCCGCGCCTTGTCCAGCGCCTCGATCCCGTTGGAGGCCTGGCTCACCTGGTATCCCTCGCGCACGAGATTGAAGCGGAGGGTCTCTCGGATGACCTCCTCGTCCTCGACCACCAGGATGTGCTTGGCTGCCACGATACCGGCTGAGCCTATTCCCCTCCCATTTATGGGGGGGTTAAGGAAAGGTCAAAAGACGGGTGTCTCCCGGTAGGTGCCGAAGACAGTGCGCAGCGCCTCGACGATCTCGCCCTCGGTGGCTCGGGCGCGCACGCAGTCGATGATCGCGGGCATCAGGTTGTCGGTGCCGCGCGCAACCTCCTGGAGGGCGTCGAGCCGGGTCGCGACGCTGGTGTTGTCTCGACGCTCGCGGAGCTGCTTGAGACGCGCCGCCTGCGCCACCTCGACCTCGGGGTCGATCACCAGCGTCGGCGGCTGAGTGGTGTCGACGCTCTGCTCGAACGCGTTGATGCCAACAATGACCCTTTCCCCGGTCTCGAGCTGGCTCTGATAGCGGAACGCCGCGTCGGCGATCTCTCGCTGTGGAAACCCCTCAGCGACGGCGTCGAGCATCCCGCCCCGCTCGGCGATCGCCGCGAAGTAGTCCTCGGCCGCCTGTTCCATCCGGTTGGTGAGATCCTCGACGAACCAGGAGCCGGCGAGCGGATCGACGACGGAGGGGACACCCGTCTCGTAGGCGAGGATCTGCTGCGTGCGCAGGGCGATCTGAGCGGCCTTCTCGGTGGGCAGGGCGAGCACCTCGTCCATCGAGTTGGTGTGCAGCGAGTTGGTGCCACCGAGCACCGCGGCCAGCGCCTCGAACGCGGTCCTGGCAACGTTGTTCTCGATCTGCTGGGCCGTGAGCGAGCATCCCGCGGTCTGAGTGTGGAAACGCAGCTTGAGCGAGCGCTCGTCCTTGGCGCCGTACCGCTCGCGCATGTGCCGCGCCCAGATGCGACGGGCAGCGCGGTACTTGGCGATCTCCTCGAAGAAATCGATGTGGGCGTTGAAGAAGAACGAGAGCCGCGGTGCGAACTCGTCGACATCGAGCCCGCGCTCGATTCCCGCCTCGACATACGCGAAGCCGTCCGCCAGGGTGAAGGCCAGCTCCTGCGCCGCGGTGCTGCCGGCCTCGCGGATGTGATACCCGCTGATCGAGATGGGATTCCAGCTCGGCACGTTGCGGGTGCAGAACTCGACGACGTCGGTCACGAAGCGCATCGAGGGCCGGATCGGAAAGATGAACTCCTTCTGGGCGATGTACTCCTTGAGGATGTCGTTCTGCAGAGTCCCCCCCAGCTTCGAGTACGGGATGCCCTGCTCATCGGCTGCGGCGAGGTACATGGCGAAGAGGATCGGCGCAGGGGAGTTGATGGTCATCGACGTTGTGACCGCTCCGACATCGATCCCCTTGAAGAGCGTGAGCATGTCCTCCACGGAGTCGACCGCCACGCCGCAGCGCCCGACCTCACCCAGCGCCTGCGGTGAGTCCGAGTCATGACCCATGAGCGTCGGCATGTCGAACGCCACCGACAGGCCCATCTGGCCCTGGGCGAGCAGGAATCGATACCGCTCGTTGGTGTCCTGGGCACTTCCGAAGCCGGCGAACTGGCGCATCGTCCAGACCTTGTCGCGGTACATGGTCCGGTGCACGCCGCGGGTGTACGGAAAGGATCCGGGCTCGCCCAGATCGCGCTCGACGTCGATCGCGGCGTTCTCGGGGCCGTACCAGGTCGCGAGCGGCAGCCCGCCCAGGGTGTCCGGGGGGATGGGCGGGGCAGTCCGAGGCTCGGGCGTGTCGGGCGAACCCTGCGGCACTCCCGCCCTGTCGATCGTCTGGGTCATTGCTCCCTGGATTACGTGGTCTGCCCGTTGAGAATGCGTTCAGCCAGGGCGTACGGGTCCACCCGGCTCAGATCTCCGTCGAGCTCTCGACTCATTGTCCCCTCATGCAGCGCACTTCGCGCGCGCTCCCCCGCTCGCTCGACCACGATCGCCTCAACCTCCGCTCGAAGACGCGCGATCCGGCGTCGCTCGAGCTCCCCGGAAGCTGCGATTGAGTCGCCGTGCCGATCGATGGCTTCCACCAGATCGTCGATGCCCTGGCCGGTCTCCGCAACGGTGGTGAGGACCGGCGGCGACCAGGCGGTGCGCGTGGTGCCGTGGCGGACCAGTTCCTTGAGGTCACGAACCACACGGGAGGCCCCGGGGAGGTCGGCCTTGTTGACGACGAAGATGTCCGCGATCTCGAGGATGCCGGCCTTGAGGATCTGAACGGCGTCCCCGGTCGTGGGGGTGGTGACCACGATGGTGGTGTCCGCCGTCTCCATCACCTCGAGCTCCGACTGGCCGACGCCGACCGTCTCGAGCAGGCACCGGTCGCGACCGGAGGCATCGATGAGCCGGATCGCCTCCCGGGCGGCAGCGGCGAGCCCCCCGAGATGACCACGGGCCGCCATGCTCCTGATGAAGACGCCGGGATCGAGCGTGTGGCGAACCATCCGGACGCGATCCCCCAGGATCGCCCCCCCGGTGAACGGGCTCGAGGGGTCCACGGCGATGACGCCGACCAGATGCCCGCGTGCCCGCCAGCGCTCGATCACCTGGTCGCAGAGGGTGCTCTTGCCGCTCCCCGGGGGGCCGGTGACGCCGACCACCCGAGCCCGACCGGCTCGCTCGCGCACCTGCCGGAGAAGCTCCGAGATGCCCGGATCGCGATCCTCGACCATGCGGATCGCGCGCGCCAGGGCGCGCGTCTCGCCGGCCATCAGACGTTCGGCGAGCGGGGGTGCGGGCATCGCCCGCAGTCTACCGGCGCCCCGAGTTCATGCTGTCCACCGTAACCCTGACGTCAGGCGAGTTCGTTATAAAGCCTCAGGTGAGACGACAACGCGCCTCGTTGCGCCGCCGTCGCAGGCGAAGCCGGGTCTTTCTCGGGTTCCTGATCGCTCTCGGCTTCGTGCTGTCCGGAGCGATCGGTGCGGCGGCGTACTTCATGCCGGCGATCGTGACCGCGTTCCAGGACACCGGGCACGCCATCGACCGCAACTTCCCGACCCCGCAGTCCTCCGCGAGCGCAGCCGCTTCGGCCTCGGCGTCCGCCGCGGCGTCGGCGCCCGCCGTGGAGGCGCCCCCTGGACAGCCCTTCACAGTGCTCCTGCTCGGCTCTGACAATGACGCCAAATTCGGCGGCACCATCCTCACCCAGTCGATGATCCTGGCCCGGGTCAATCCGAAGACCCGCCAGGTCGTGATGGAATCGATTCCCCGCGACCTCTGGGTCCCGCTCTCCACCGGCGGCAGCGCGAAGATCGATGCCGCGTACCTGCACGGTGGCGCCAGCGCGGCGGTGGCGACGGTTGAGGAAGATTTCCACATTCACGTCGACCACTACGCCTGGATCGGTCTGCTCGGCCTCGTCAACCTGATCAACCAGGTCGGCGGCATCGACGTGGTGGCCACCAACCCCGTCATGGACGATTTCTATCCGAAGGATCTGACCGGCAAGGACCCCTACGCGTACGAGCGGGTCGCCGTCCTGCCGGGTCCGCAGCACATGACCGGCATGCAAGCGCTGATGTACGTGCGGTCGCGTCACGGCGACCTGCGCAGCGACTTCGGCCGCTCCCAGCGCCAGCAGCAGGTGCTGCTTGCGCTGCGCGCCAAGGCGAAGTTGCTCGGCATCGCCGACCTTCCAGACATCGCCACGGCAATGGCCAATGACTTTTCGACCGACATGAGCATCGGCGAGATTGCGTCGCTGCTGCCGATCGCCAGCAGCGTCCAGTTGCAGAACGTCCAGCAGGTGATCCTGGCCTCCCCTTACACGTCAGTCCTGAAGGTCAGCAACCAGGACGCGCTCCAACCCAACTGGAATCTCATCCTGCCCCTGACGCACAAATACTTCCCAGCGGTGTAGGCGACGACCGTGAGGCGATGGCTGACGGTCATCCTGTTGCTCGCGCTCATGGCCGGATTCGGTTTCGGTGTGAACCGGTTGATCGCGTCGAGAAAGCACAACATCCCGACCGAGGCCAGCGTCTTCAAGCCCTCCGCGACGCGCCCCAAGATCGTGCTCCCCGGCACGTTGTACCTGGCCCAGAACGGGGACATCTACCGTCTGAGCGACGGGTTCTTCACCGATCTGCACCTCTCGACCGCTTCGGGGTCGTGGATGCAGCCGGCGTACGTCCCCAATTCGCAGGATATCGTCGCGGTGCTCCGCGCGGCTGAGTATTCGAACCTCTACCTGCTCACCAGCCAGGGCGCGATCATCCGCCGGCTCAGCAACAACGCCAACGTGCATCTCGACACCGTGTATCTCAACCACTGGATGTTCTATCCGCACATGAGCGCCGACGGCAAGACCATCTATTTCAGCTATGACCAGCCGAAGAATTCGAGCACCCTCGCGGTCGACCTCTCGGTCTGGTCCGGGGCGCTCAGCGGCAAGCTTGCGGCCACGCTGCTGACCAACTCCAACCCGTTCACGGGCGGCGATGTCAATCCAACACCGATGGCGAACGGCGCGATCATCTACTCCAAATACGCGATCGGCAGTGGCAACGCGTTCTCGCAGATCGCATTGCAGGTCAAGCCTCTGGCCAGGCCGATCATCCTCACCACGCCGGCACAGGACTGCGGTCAGCCGGCGCCGTCACCCGACGGCACCAAGGTCGCGATGATCTGCATCGGCGGCACGGGCCTGCAGAGTACACGCCTCGAGGTCGCGAGCCTCAGCGCCGGAAAGCTCGGAACACCGCAGACCCTGGTGAACAACTGCCTGTGCTCGGCCCCGGTGTGGGCGCCGGATGGGAGCGGGCTCGTTTACTACAACACCGCCGATGCCACCGGGCACTTCGAGTTGTGGTGGATCAAGGGAGCGCTGAGCGCAGCGCCATCCCCACCACTGCTGGTGACCACCAACCTCGACTTCGACGCGTCGTCGCCACCGAGCTGGTCGCCGCTCAGCAGCGTCCCGCTGATGGCCCGGTAGCCCGCTCGAGATCGGCGCTCAGTAGAAGACCTGGGCGAGCTCGTAAAGCTCGCGAGGCACCCGGCGCTGCTCCGCGACGACGTCGGCGATGCTGGAGACGTTGACTGTCCCGTTGGTCACCACCGGCATCTCCCCGAACAGCCCTTCGACAACCAGGTCGTACGCCTTCGCCCCGACACGCGTTGACCAGATGCGGTCGTAGGCGGTTGGGGAACCACCGCGTTGTACGTGACCGAGCACGGTCGCTCGAGTCTCGTGCCCGGTTCGGTCCTCGATGATGCGCGCGAGATTCTCGCCGACGCCACGCCGCGAGAGCTGCACATGGCCGAACGCGTCCCGAGCGCCTTCGGCCTCGTCCTTGGACCGCAGTCCCTCCATCTCGACGCCCTCGGCCACGACGATGATGCTGAAGTCGCTCCCGGCGCTGCGGCGCACCTCGAGATGCGCAACAACCTCATCCACCGTGACGCCGAATTCGGGAATGATGATCATGTCGGCACCGCCCGCGAGGCCGCCCATCACCGCGACCCACCCGGTGTCACGCCCCATCACCTCACAGACCATCACGCGGTGATGTGAGGTTGCGGTGGTGTGCAGGCGGTCGAGCGCCTCGGTGACCACGCTCACCGCGCTGTCGAAGCCGATGCAGTACTCGGTGACGCTGAGGTCGTTGTCCATCGTCTTGGGTACGCCCACAACCCGCGCCTGCTGCTCGGCCAGTCGCGCTGCGACACTGAGCGTGTCATCGCCGCCGATGGCGACCAGAGCATCGAGACGCAGGCGCTCGATGTTGCGCACGACCTGCTCGACGCCACCCTCGAGCTTCAGCGGATTCACGCGCGAGCTGCCGAGCATGGTGCCGCCGAGTTGCAGAATGCCGGAGAGCCGGTGGCGCTCCAGGGTGCACACGTCGCCGTCGCCGATCAGGCCGGCCCAGCCGTTGCGAACCCCGAATAACGAGTCACCGGCCGCGAGCGCCCGTCTGCCGATCGCGCGAATTGCGGCGTTGAGACCTGGTGCATCACCGCCGCCCGTCAGTACGGCAATCCTCTGTCCCACTCTTGGCATCCCTCAGTGCGGAGCTAGTGACCAAACCCGGGATCACCGAGGAACGACTGCTCTTCGGCGCTGCCGAGTATGACGGTCACGCCGCCGGCCGCGGCTGCAGCCGGAGTCGCCGGCGGCGTGGTCGCCGGCGCCGTCGGCGCGGGTTCGGTGGTCACGGTCACACCGAAGTAGTTGGCCAGCCATTGCGCGGTGGCAGCGCCCCGCCCACCGCTGTTGTCGATGACCTCGGTGGCCACCTCCGCAGGCGCTCTGCCTCCGGCCTTCGTGGAGAACCCGGCCATGTTCATCAGCGATGCCCAGCGCGTGGTCGCGTTGTTGTTGCGCCCGCTGCCATTCACGAACGTGACCGGGGCGCCCTCGGCAAGCGCCGTCGGCGGCGGGAAGATGTCCTGGACGAAATGCGAGAGGGACTTGAAGCTCTGATCGTTCGCGTAGAGGTAGTAGCTGCCGCAGCGCGTCGGATACCCGCAGTCATAGAGGAAGTTGGTGTCGTCGATGCTGATGTGCTCGATGCTCGCGGGGTTGACACTGTTGACCAGTCCGTACAACGCCTCGGCGTCGCCGATGGTCAGGTCGGTGAGCACGTTGCTGCCCAGCGCATTGATGACATCGGGAAGCTTACCGAAGCCACCGATGCTCTCGATCTGAGACTTGAGCCCGACGATGATCTGCTGCTGGCGGCGGCTGCGCGCAAAGTCGGATCCCTGGCCGTCGTTTCCGTGGCGCGAGCGCGCGTAGATGAGCGCGGTGGAACCGTTCATGTGCTGCATTCCGGCATTGAAGTGCACGGTCTCGTACGCGCAGTTTCCGAGGTCGCACTCTCCGGCGGGGTACTGGTGGTCGGTGAAGGCCGCCGGAACATCGAGGTTGATGCCACCCACGGCGTCGACCGCCTGTTTGAAAGCGTTGAAGTCGACGCCCACGAAGTAGTTGATGCCGATCCCGAGGAGGTGCGCGATCAGCGGATCCGCGACGGCCGCTCCGGCGTCCACGGCGCTCGCGGGATGCGGCCCCTCGCCCAGCATGCCGGCGGCGTACGCAAAGTTGATCCGCTCCGCTGTCGACTTGCCACCACGCAGGGGGATGGTCACAAACCAGTCGCGCGGGATCGAGATCTCGGCGATCTGCGGCGGGTGGCCCTGCATCGGCATGATCGAGATCACCATGATCGAGTCGGTAAGGAAGGCGCCGGAGTGCTGGCTGCCGCCATAGCCGTAGAGCACGATGTTGATCCGCTGGTAGTGCTGGCGTTCCCGATCGATCGCGGAGCCTCCGCCGCCCTGGAGTGCGCCGATCGCCGCGCTGATCGGGTTGGTGTGAAAGGTCTTCGCAAGTGCGAGTGAGAGGCGAACGCCGTAGATGCCGCCGGCGACGAGCAGGAGGGAGAACATGACGATCACCGCGACGACGGCGCGCTTTCGCGTGATCCAGCCGGGGACGATGCTGTACCGCGACCGGCGCCTGCGCCGGACGGATCGACTGCTGATTGCTGCCATGGTTGAGGTGTTGCTCTCGACTTTCCGAACGGGTGTACTGACCGCCGCAGTGCTGCGGGGCCGGCGCGCCACGGTGGGTTTCCTATACGGGGAACGCCGATACCAGCTTCCGGTTACCCGCCGCGACTGACTAGGGTACCCCACGGTCTGCTCGTCCGGAGCCGAACAGTGGCATCATCAGCGGCCACCCCTGGGACGGAGGAATGAGGTGCGCGCACAGCAGGTTCAGGGCCTCGAGGGCCCGTCTGGTCTGCATCTGGTCGAGGTCGACGAGCCCGAGGACGCCGGTCGCGTCGTCATCGAAGTTGCGGCGGCCGGCGTGAGCTTTCCAGACCTCCTGCTCACCCGCGGCGAATATCAGATGAAGCCGCCGCTGCCGTTCGTCCCCGGTGTTGAGGTCGCGGGTCGCGTCCGTTCCGCGCCTCAGGGTTCCGGATTCAAGGAAGGCGACCGCGTGATGGCCTTCACCATGCTCGGCGGATTCGCCGACGTCGCGGTCGCCGAACCGGCGCTCACCCTCGCAATCCCGCACGGACTGACCATGGAGGCGGCGTCCGGATTCGTCATGAACTACCACACCGCGCACTTCGCCCTGGCGCGCCGCGGACGCGTCCTGCCTGGAGATCGCGTCGCGATCCACGGCGCGGCCGGAGGGATCGGCACGGCGGCGATACAGGTCGCTCGCGGGCTCGGGGCGGAGGTGATCGCCATCGCCGCGGGCCCCGACAAGATGCACATCGCCGAGCGAGCGGGCGCGCACCGAGTCCTCGACGCCGAGGGCGACTGGGTCGCGGCGTTGCGTGCTCAGAACGACGGGCTCGGAGTCGACGCGATCCTTGACCCCGTTGGCGGTGAGCGATTCGACCAGAGCGTTCGGTGCCTTGCGCCCCAGGGGCGTCTCATTGTGGTCGGGTTCACCGAGGGGCGGATTCCGACACTGCAGGTGAACCGTGTGCTCTTGCGCAACATCGACGTGGTCGGCGCCGCGTGGGGTGCGTTTCTCGGAGTTGAGCCCGCGATCTTCTTCGAGACACAACTCGCCCTCAACGCGATGATCGACGCCGGCACGGTGGCCCCGATCGTGGGTGCGACCTATCCGCTCGAGCAGGCGCCGGCGGCTCTCAATCTGCTGGGGCAGCGCCAGGCGCGCGGCAAAGTCGTGCTGACCATGTAGCCGCCGGTTACGCCCGCAGCAGGTCTCGGGCGATGACGACTCGCTGGATCTGGCTGGTTCCCTCGTAGATCTGGGTGATCTTGGCGTCGCGCATCATTCGTTCGACCGGGTACTCGTTGACGTACCCGTAGCCGCCGAGGATCTGCACTGCGTCGGTGGTGACCTTCATCGCCGTGTCAGCGGCGAGCAATTTCGCGATCGCCGCGAAATGGCCGACCTCAGGGCTGCCGTCGTCGATGAGCTGCGACGCCCAGTACACCATCGCACGCGCCGCCGCCGTCTGCGCCTCCATGTCCGCGACCATGAACTGGATGCCCTGGAACTCTGCGATCGCCTTACCGAACTGCTTGCGCTCTCGAGCGTATCCGACCGCATAGTCGAGCGCTCCCTGGGCGATGCCCAGCGCCTGCGCGGCAACGCCCGGCCGGGAGCGGTCGAGCACCTTCATCGCGATGCGGAAGCCATCGCCCTCCTCGCCGAGACGGTTGGAGGCCGGGATCACCACCTCGTCGAAGTGGAGTTCGGCGGTGTTGCTGCCGCGAATGCCGAGCTTGCCGTGGATCGTGCTCGCGGCGAACCCCTTGAGATGCTGGGCGTCCTCGAGCACGAACGCGCTCACTCCCTTGGTCCGCTCATCCGGATCGGTCTTGGCGAAGACGGTGATGGTGTCGGCGATACCGCCCGCGGTGATCCAGATCTTGCTGCCGGTGATGACGTATTCATCGCCGTGACGCTCGGCGCGTGTCTCCATTCCCGCGGGGTCGCTGCCGGCGCCCGGCTCGCTGAGGGCGTAGGCGCTGAGCTTCGCGCCGGTCGCGAGGTCGGGAAGCAGCCGCGCCTTCTGCTCCTCGGTGCCGGCGATCATCAGCGGGTATCCGCCGAGCGCCTGGACGGCAAGGATCAACGCGCTCGTGGCGCACACCTTGGCAATCTCCTCGATGGCAACGTTGAGGGTCAGCGCGCTCCCGGAAAGCCCGCCGTATTCGGGGGGAAAGGGCAGCGCGAAGAGATCGTGCTTTCGGAAGAGATCGACGACATCCCAGGGGAATTCGCCGGTGCGGTCGATCTCCGCGGCGCGTGGCGCGATGCGATCGCGAGCGATGTTGCGCACCGTCTCGCGGATCATCGTCTGCTCCTCGTTGAGGCGGATGTCCACGCGGCTGATGCTACCAAGCCGCTCGGGGCGAGTCGGGTTCAGTCCTTGAGGAGATGGCGGGCGATGACAACGCGCTGGATCTGATTGGTCCCCTCATAGATCTGACACGCCTTGGCGTCGCGGAAGCGGACCGCGGCGGGATGGTCGTCCAACTCTGACTCGGGCGCACAGAGGTCGACGGCGGACTGTGCCACCGCAACGCACACATCGGTGGAGTAGAGCTTGGCGATCGCCGCGTCGAGGGTCACACGACGGCCTGCGTCAACCAACGCCGCGGCGTTGCGGGTCAACTGGCGAGCCGCGGCGGTCAGGACCTCCATGTCCGCGAGCGCCGTCACGTCGACATCCCGTCCGGTGCCCGAACGCCGCCGCGACGTCTCGACCGCGGCATCCAGCGCTCCCTGAGCGATGCCGACAGCCTGCGCGGAGATGCCGACTCTTCCGCTGTCGAGCGCCGACATCGCAACCGAGAAACCCACGCCCTCGTCCCCGAGGCGATTCGCCGCGGGCACGCGGACACCGTCGAGCACGAGTTCTCCGGTCCAGGAGCCGTGCAGTCCCATCTTGGCGAGCGGCGCGCCGGCGTGGACTCCCGGCCAGGCGGCCTCCACGAGGAACGCGCTGATCCCATGTGCGCTGTCGCCGGTGCGCGCCATGACGATGTAGAGGTCGGCGTCTCCCGCACCGGTGATGAAGGCCTTGGCACCGTCGAGGACATAGGTGTCGCCGCCCCGAGCCGCCCCGGTGCGCATCGCCACTGCATCACTCCCGCCGCCGGCCTCGGTCAGAGCGAAGGCCGCGAGCCATTCGCCCCCGGCGAGTTTGCTCAGGTACCGCGACTTCTGGTCATCGTTGCCGAAAACCAGCAGTGGCTCGGTGCCGACCGAAAGGTGGACGTCGAGGATCACCGCGCAGCTGGCATCGGCACGCGCCACCGACTCGATGAGGTGAATGAAGTCGCGATGAGTCCCGCCGGCACCGCCGAAAGACTCCGGGGTCAGGATGCCGGCGAGGCCGGCTTCGCCTGCCGCCTCAACGATTCGCCGGGGAGACGGGCCCTCGCCGCGGGCCATGGCGGGTGCGATCGGCGTGATGACCTCGTCGACGAAGCCCGCCACGCGGCTCGCCAGCCCCGTGCCGTCGATGTCAGTCGACACGCACGAGCGTCGCCTCGCCCTGGGCGATACCGCTGCAAATCCCGGCGGCGCCGTACCCGCCGCCCCGGCGGCGCAGCTCGTAGAGCAGCGTCATGAGTATCCGGGCTCCGCTCGCACCGATGGGGTGGCCGACCGCTATCGCACCGCCGTTGACGTTGACGCGGTCTGGATCCACCTCGAGCATCCGGGTGCTCGTGATGGCGACTGCCGCAAAGGCCTCGTTGATCTCCACAACCTCGAGCATCCCGGCATCCACGTCACCGCGTGTCTTGGCAAGCGCGGCTTCGATGGCGAGCGCGGGCACGGTCGCCAGGTAGGGGTGCTCGGCGGCCGATTCCCCATACGTGAGCCATGTTCCGAGTGGCGTCAATCGTTCGGCTCGCGCTCGTTCCGCGCTCATCAGCAGTACCGCGCTGGCACCATCGTTCATGCCTGGGGCATTGCCGGCGGTGATCGTTGTTCCATCGCCGAACGCACCTCGCAGCGCTGCGAGCTTGGCGAGGGTGGTGTCAGCGCGCGGTTGCTCATCGCGCGTGACCGCGGCACCGTTGACGCTCACCGGCACGATCTCGTCCGCGAAACGCCCGGCCGCAAGTGCGTCCTGGTAGCGCGTCTGCGAGCGGAACGCCCAGGCATCCTGCTCCTCGCGAGTGACCCCCAGCTCGGAAGCGACGTCGCTGCCGTGCACGCCCATGAGCACACCGTCGACGGGGCAGCACAGACCGTCGCGCATCATGCTGTCGACGGCGACGCGATCCCCGAAGCGGCTGCCGAATCGCTGATCCTCGAGGAGGTACGGAGATCGCGACATCGACTCCATGCCGCCCGCGACGACGACGTCCGCCTCGCCCGAGCGGATGAGCATGGCCCCGAGATTCACTGCCTTTAGGGCGCTGGCGCAGACCTTGTTCACGGTGAACGAGGAAACGCTCGCCGGCAGCCCGGCGCGAAGACCGGCCTGACGCGAGGGCACCTGCCCCTGGCCGGCGGCCAGGACCATCCCCATGATCAGCTGATCCACCGAGGCGGGGTCGGTACCCGTCCGCTCGAGCACCTCTCGGATGACCCGTGCGCCGAGGTCGACGGCGGGCATGGATGCCAGCGCGCCGCCGAGCTTGCCGAATGGGGTTCGTGCCGCCGCCACGATGACGGGATCAGCGGTCACGTTCGGTCTCCAGCACCTCGTAGGGCCGCAGCAGGTGACGAGCGATCAAGATCCGCTGCACCTCGCTGGTCCCCTCTCCGATCTCGTTGATCTTGACGTCGCGATAGAGGCGCGCGACCGGCGACTCCTCCATGAACCCCATCCCGCCGTGGATCTGGACCGCCTGGTTGGCGCAGGCGGTGGCGACCTCTGACGCGTGCAGCTTCGCCATCGAGGCGTATGGCGCCGGGCTCCTGCCCGCATCGATGGCCGCGGCAGCGCGCCAGGTCATCAGCCTCGCCAGCTCGATCTGCGTGCCCATGTCGGCGAGCTTGAACTGCGTTGCCTGGAATTTGGCGATCGGCACGCCGAACTGGCGCCGCGCCGCCGAGTAGGCGAGCGATGCGTCGAGGCACGCCTGGGCCACGCCGACCGAGAGCGCCGCGATCGCCACACGCCCGCCCTCGAGGATCTGCAGAAATTGTGTCAACCCATCGCCCAGCACGCCGACGACGTTGCCGGCGGGAACCCGGCAGTCCTCGAAGATCAGCTCGCGGGTGTCGGACGCGTGCCATCCGAGCTTGCGGTACTTGGGAGCCTGCGAGTACCCGGGAGTCCCCCGCTCCACGGCGATCGTGCTGATCTCCTTGTGGCCGTTCTGCGATCCCGTGATCGCAGTGATGGTGACCCCTGCGCTGATATCGGTCCCGGCATTGGTGATGAACGCCTTTCGGCCGTTGATGACCCAGTCATCGCCGTCACGCACGGCCCTCGTCTGCGTGCCGGCCGCATCCGATCCCGCATCGGGCTCGGTGAGGCCGAATGCCCAGAGCCGCTCGCCGGCCATGAGCGACGGAAGCCAGCGCTGCTGCTGCTCCCGCGAGCCGAACCTGGCGATCGGCGAGATCCCCAGCGAGACCGCCGCCTCGAGCGTGATCGCGCAGCTCGCGTCAGCGCGAGCGATCTCCTCCATGGCGAGGCAGTAGGCGATGAAGTCTCCCCCGGCGCCGCCGATCTCCGCGGGAAAGGGCAGCGCGAACAGCCCGAGCCTGGCCATGCCGGCGACGAGCTCATAGGGAAACGCCCCCGTCTCGTCGTAATGTGCGGCTACCGGTGCGATCTCCGCCTGCGCGAAGTCCCGAACGACGTTGCGAATGTGACGTTGCTCGTCACTGAGATCGAAGTTCACTCGAACCTAACGGTAGCGCGGCGGCACGCGCTTGAAGCACCTGTGCATGTAAAGCACACTTGACACACCTCCCCGGTGTCAAGTAGGCTTTACACCATGCGAAACGACGTCCGGGGACTCAGGTCAGCGCGGGGGCTGTCGCAGGGAGATCTCGGTGACGCGCTCGGTGTCTCGCGGCAAACCATCAACGCCATCGAGACCGAGCGCTATACCCCCTCCCTGCCGCTCGCCATCGAGCTGGCCCGGTTCTTCGGCACCAGCGTGGAGGACCTGTTCCATGTCGACGACAACGGGCGGAAGGGGTGACGTGATGCATTCGAAGTGGACCATCCCGGTGGGCAGCCTGTTGATCGGGCTGGTCCTGCTCGGGGCGAACATCGTCGGTAACCAGACGGTCCTCGGACTCTGGAGCCTCGGCATCATGGTCGCGTTCGGTGCTGCCGTACTTCTCGGTGGTCGGAGCGAGACCGTCCGCGGCCTGCGCGGCGACGGCCGCGATGAGCGCTTCGCAATGCTCGACCTGCAGGCGACCGCGATGGCCGGGATGGCGCTGATCCTCGCGGTGATCGTCGCGTTCATCGTCGAGGTGGCACGCGGCCGAAGCGGCGAGCCCTACGACTGGTTGGGCGCGATCGCCGGCCTCGCGTACATCGCCGCGGTGATCGTGCTCCGCGTGCGCGGCTAGCGCGCCCCGGCCGGGCGTGCCTCTCAGCGAGAGTGCGTGCCCAGCCTTGCCGCGGTCAGGCGGACGACGTCTTCGATGGTGTCGGCGATGTCCGCGCCCGCAGCCGTGAGCGCATCCAGCTTGCTCTGGGCGCTCCCGGTGTTGCCGCTGATAATCGCGCCGGCGTGGCCCATGCGCTTGCCCGGTGGCGCGGTCCGACCTGAGATGAACGCAACGACCGGCTTGTCGAAGCCGGTATCGCGAACCCACGACGCGGCGGTCTCCTCATCGGAACCACCGATCTCGCCGATGAGCACGACCGCTCGCGTCTCCGGGTCGTCGGCGAAGCGCTGCAGCACATCGGGAAAGCTCAGGCCCATCACCGCGTCGCCACCGATGCCGACTGACGTGGTCTGGCCCATTCCCGCCTGACCGAGTCCCTGGATCACCTCGTAGGTGAGCGTCCCGCTGCGCCCCACGATCCCCACCGGTCCCGGTGTGTTGATGTGATTCGGGATGATGCCCACCTTGCACTGACCGGGTGTCACGATCCCCGGGCAGTTGGCTCCGAGCAGCTGGTGGCCCGTGCGGATCACGAAGTCACGTGCCCGGATCATGTCGTGCACCGGGATCAACTCGGTGATGCAGATGGTCAGCTCGATCCCCGCCGCAGCGGACTCCATGATCGCGTCGGCGGCAAATGCCGGCGGGACGAAAATCCCCGAAACATCGGCGCCGGTCGCCGCCACCGCATCCGCGACCGTGTCATAGATCGGTACCCCCTCCTGATCGCCGCCGCCCTTCCCAGGAGACACTCCCGCAACGATGTTGGTCCCGAAAGCGCGCATCTGCGCCGTGTGAAAGCTCCCCTCGCGCCCCGTGATGCCCTGGATGAGCACCCGGCTGTTCCCGTTGACAAGCACGCTCATGACTGAGCCCCGGTGGGGAGGGCATGAACTGCGGAGGGCCGTCTCGCAGCCCGGGCTACCCCCCCGGGCGAGAGCGAGGGGCGGGACGCCAAAGGCGTTCCGACCCCGTGCCC
>JBAPOS010000023.1:0-31334 GCA_049279755.1 Candidatus Dormiibacterota bacterium
GAGCTGGCCCGACTTCAGCATCGGCTGCCGGTGCTCCGCACCCTGCACGAGGCTCTCGACGACGCGGAGCGGCGCACCTCCACCCGTCGAGGCGACGCGGAGGCATTCCAGCTCGCGCTCGCGTCCCTGCTGGAGCGCTCCCGTACCCTCGCCGCTGAGGCGGGTGTGGTCGAGACTGGACACGAGTCGAGAGCGACGCCGGACGCAGTGGTGGCGAGTGCGCAGCGCATCCTCGACCGAGTCGACTTCCTCGTGCTCCAGGCGCGGCGGCGCGACGAGCTGGTCGCCGAGGACGCCGTGCTGGCCGCCGAGGAGGCGTCGTGCACGCAGTCGAGCGAGGAGGTCGACCGTTCGGCGCGCGCGGTTGCCAATCTCGAGGTCCGCCTCCGGACGATTCTCAAGTCTGCCGGCATCGGGATCCCCCAAGGTGACCCGACAGCGATGCTGGCCGCCTTCCATCACGGGTGTGACGCCCGGCGCCGTCACGATGCGGCGCGGCGGCGTCTCGATGACCTGCAGCGATCAGTCCACGGGCTTGGCGGTGATGCGGCGATGCTCGAAAGCCTCGAGACCGGGCTGGCCGATCAGCTGATGCAGTGTGGCGGCGACCCCGGCGATGCGCTCGCCGCGGCGCCACCCGACGCGGCCACCCTCCAGGCGCTGGACCTCGAGGCCGAAAGGGCACGACGCGCCTCCGCGTCAGCCGGCGACCAGGCTCGCGAGCTGCGTGCCCGCCTTGGCGGTGTGCTCGACACCCTCCCCGCGATCGCGGACCTCGAGGATGAGCGCGACGCCTGCGAAAGCGCACGCGATCGCGGGCTGCGCCAGCTCAACGCGCTTCGCCGCGCCGCCGACCTGATCGAGGCGGCGTCGCGCGTCACCCACCGAGAGTTCGCTCCGCGCCTCGCGGAGTCACTGGGAAGCCGTCTCAGCCTGCTGACCGGCGCGCGCTACGTCGAGGTGAACGTCGACACCGACCACTTCGCCCTCGGCCTCCTCGGCCGCGAACGGCCCGACATGGTGCCGCTCGACGCGGTATCGCACGGCACCCGTGACCAGGTGGCCCTGCTGTTACGTCTTGCGCTGTGTGAGGTGCTCGGCGGCGGGGGCGAGCGCACGCCGCTGCTGCTCGACGAACCCCTCTTGACCTCGGACCCGGTGCGTCGCGACCTGTTCATCGAGTTTCTGCACGACCTGTCTGCAACTCACCAGGTGCTGCTGAGCACCGCCGACCCCGCCATGGTCGAGGCGGTCTCGCGTGTTACCGCCGGTGACGGCTCGGTGGTGCGCCTCGAGGATCCACCCGTGCTCGACGTGATCGGCGGGGCACAGTCACTCGGGCGCCACAGCGCCAGGATGCGACTGCTCGCCGGTCAGGGCTGAGCGCCGAGGTCGCCGCCGGCGCGCAAGGCGCTCGTCATAGTGCCCTGGCGATGCGCACCAGCCCTTCGAGCTCGGAGACCTCTTCGCTGAAGAGCGGTATGCGCACGATGGGCACGTCTCCAAGCCGGCTCAACTTCGACAGCTGACGCGACTCGCGCTGCGCAAGGGTATGTCGGTTCAGGAACGTCCTGCCGACGAATCGCGCGGTCTCGGTGGAGACGCGGGTGTGGAGATGATCGGTCAGCCAGGCGGCCACCTTGGGATCCTCGACCAGCGTGGTTGCGGCGGCGACGCCACCAGTGTCGCGGAACACATCGGGAAGCGCGCGGTTGACCACCATCGCGCGCAGCGGCATCTTGAATTCGCGCAGCTTGGTGCAGAAGAACTCGGCCTCGCTGAAGGGCCCCTGCTCGAGCGTCGTGATCACGACGAAACCCGTCTGAGGACTGCGCAACAGCCGGTACACCGATCGCGCCCTGCCCTGGATGCCGACGTAGAGCAACTGCAACTGCTGCACGAAGTCGGAAACCTCGGCAAGCACCTCGGCGCCGAGCAGGCGGTCGGCAAGCCGCAGGAACGGTGCAGCTGCAAAGTTCATGGCGCGAAAGCCGAAACGTGACGGGCCGCCCGAGAGCAACGACAGCAGCCGCGATCCGACGTAGTCGGTGAGACGGCTCGGGGCTTCGAGAAAGTCGAGCGCATTGCGTGAGGGCGGCGTGTCGACCACGATGCAGTCGTACTCACCCGCGTCGTGGAGCTCGTATAGCGCCTCGATCGCCGCGTACTCGTGGGATCCGACGAAGGAGTCGGTGATGCGCTGGTACAGCGGATTGCGCAGGATACGCTGGGCGGTGGCCCGATCCGGCGAGTAGCGCTCGATCATGCGATCCCACGCCTGCTTCATGTCGAGCATCGCCGCCTCGAGATCGCCGGTGATGGTGATCCCGGCTCGACGCAGTCGCGGCTTGGGGATGCGCACCGGCTCGGCGCCGATTCCCTTGATACCAAGTGCCGTGGCGAGGCGCCGCGCCGGGTCGACGGTGAGCACCAGGACACGCTTGTCGTCGGCGGCGGCGATGGCCATGCCGAGTGCCGCGCTCACGGTGGTCTTGCCGACACCGCCGCTGCCACAGCAGATGATCACGTCGAGCGGCGCCAGCCGGCGTCCCAATCCGGCCGGCTCCTTGCGGACGGTCCTGCGCCGCTCGGGGAGACGGCCGGTCTCGGCAACGCTCATGCCAGCCTGCCGCTGAGCGCGTCGGCGACCGCACGCGTTGTGGTCAGTCCGGTCCGATCCACGATGAACGGAATCGGGACGACCGGCATCGGGAGCCTACTCCGAAGCTGGCGCATATAGCGGGCGGTGGTGTCGTACAGGCTCGCCTGGAGGTCGATTGCTGCCTCGAGTGGAGCGGGCGACCCGCCGAGATGTTGGGCAATCTCCGCCGCGTTTTCCGGGTCGATCAGGGCATTCACCACACGGCGGGTCGCGGCGCTCACGGGCTCGTCGACCGCGCGGTTCAGCACGCAGATGTCGACCGCGACACCCGACCCCTTGCGCAGGCGCTCGTGCAGCTCGATCGCCTCGGTGACGGGCATCTCCTCGGGAAGGGCACAGAGCACGACGGTCGTGCGCCGGGGATCACGGATCAGGCCGTCGATCCACTCGACCTGCGCACGAATGATGCCGCCCCTGACCAGCGTGAGCATCGCCTTCGCGGCGGCGAGATGTGATTCCGCCTGGCCTCCGGCGGCACAGTCGACGAGGATGAGATCCCATACCGGCGCCGTCGACCCGGCCTCCTTGCGGCGCTCCTCGTAGGCGATCTTGCCGACGACGAGCATGTCGCGCGGACCCGGAACACCGGTGGCGATGAAGTCGAACACGCGCGCCAGCGGAGTCAGCCGGGTCAGGCGCGGAACTTTGAAATAGATGTTGAGGTATTCCTGAAACGACTCGTCCGTGCGCAGCTCAAGCACAGACAGGTCGTGCTGGACGACGCGGGGGGTAAAGCCGGCGGGGGGTGATCCGAGAGCCGCGGCGAGATCGCCCTTGGCGTCGACGTCGATGGCGAGGACCCGCTTGCCGGCCCTTGCACCGAGCAGAGCCAGAGCCGCGGTTATCGTGCTCCGGCCGGTGCCTCCCTTGCCCGCGACGAAAACGACCCGCCGCTCGAGCAGCGTCACAAGGTCGATCCGCTCCCCGGCGATCGCCCGCCTAACCGCCGTTGACGGTCTCCAGGACCGCTGCCGCGTGCCCGCTCGGCTTGACATCTCGCCACTCGTGCTCGATGGTCCCGTCCGGTCCGATCAGCAGGGTCGTTCGCGCCACACCCATGTACTGGCGCCCCATGTACTTCTTCTCGACCCACAGGCCCTGCGATTCGATGAGGAGCCGCTCAGGATCGCTGATCAGCGGTATGCCGAGCGAGCACTTCTGGATGAAACGCTGATGGCTCCTGGTCGTGTCCGGCGAGACGCCGTAGACCGGCACCCCCGCAGCCGCAAACGCCTCGCTGAGCCGAGTGAACTCCTGACCCTCGATGGTGCAACCCGGCGTGTCGTCCTTCGGGTAGAAGTAGAGGACGGTGCGATGGCCCTCGAGGTCGGCATTGCGCACGCGGCCACCTGTGCTGGTCTCCAGGTCGAAATCAGGGAGTCGCGCCCCAACGGTCATGGTTCCGGATCCTCCGTACGCGCCCGCGATGGTCGCCCAGTGTAGGCGAGCACCAGCCCGCGAGCGCCTGGCCGAACGCGGCCGTCGCCCTCCCTATACTCGGCCGGTGCCCTCGAACTCCCGACCCGGCGCGGCCGCGTCGAACAAGGCTGCGGCGCAACGGCGCGCCGATCCGACCCAGCCCCGGCCGGTCCCGATGCTGCTGCGCTACATCTCGTGCGGGCTGCTCTCCCTCGCCGGAGGTGCCGCGTGGCGCTTCACCCTCTCGCCGAACGCGGTCGGGATCGTCACGGCCTTCGCCGGGATCTTCTTCCTGCTACTGGGGTTCCTGGTCGGTGGCGTCTACTGGTACGCGCACGACCTCCGGGTCCGGAAGCGGGCCCCCGAGCTGATGCCCGACGAGCGGCTCGTCTTCTCGTTCGTCGTGTTCGTGATGATGCCGTTCACGGTGCTCGCGCTCATCGGCGTGATCTGGCTGCTCTCGCTGCTGATCGGGGTCCACTGAAGGCCGGCGCCACGGCCGGTCGATGAGCGCGGGTCAGTTGAGGAACGCGCGCAGCCTGCCGGCGACCTCGGTCATGGCGGTGCGATCGGGGCACGTTTCCGGCGCCTCGTCGAGATAGGCGGTGATGTCCGTGAGCGCGGCCACCACCTTGCCCATCCGCCACAGCAGCAGTCCGCGATCGCGGCGTTCGACCGGCGACGGCGCCAGATCGACGCATCGGTCCGCGGCACGCAACGCCTGGTCCCAGCATTCGAGGCTCGTGTAGCAGCGGCGCAGGTTGCGCGACATCCGCGCGAGCATGTCCCGGGCGCTCGCACGTGCCACCTGAGACGGTTCGAGGCGTTCGATCTCCTGACCCGTTGACGTCGTCACCAGCCGCTTGACGTCCTCTTCGTCGAGTGGCTCACCGCTGGCAACGGTGTCGAAGAGGTGTCCGTTGACACGGACCACGAAGTGGCCGGGGAGGTTCACACCCTCCACGGGTATCGCGGCTCGGGCGCCGACCGCGATCCAGATGGCCGAGCAGGCAATCGGGACCCCGGCTCCGCGCTCGAGCACGGTGTGGAGGTAGTGGGCGCGCGGATCGCCACCACCCGCACCACGGAGACGGAGCCGATCGCGCAGCAGCGCACCGACCAGCGGGGCGTCGGATGGGCTGCACCCGTCGAGACCGCACCGCGAGCGCAGCTCGCTGGCGAGTTCGTCGAGGCGCTCGAGCCATCGCTCCGGCTCCACGCCGGGGCAGTCGTCGGCCGCCAGCCAGAGGGCACCCTCGGCGATATCGCCGTCGCTCGCGGCGCATTCGAGCACCGCCTCGCGTGGCTCCAGTCCCTGCATGGCCGGTAATCATGCTCCGGGACCCTGGTGCATGGGCATTTCCCAGAGGAGCCCAGGCGGGTCGGCTCCACTAGACTGACCTGGTGCTGCTCGAGGAGATCGCGGGTCCAGAGGACCTGCGCGGACTGGGCCCGGAAGATCTGACCCGTCTCTGCGCGGAGATTCGTGAAGAGCTGATCACCGCGGTGTCGCGAACCGGAGGTCATCTCGGTCCCAATCTCGGGGTCGTCGAGCTCACCGTTGCGATGCACCGCGTCTTTGAGAGCCCCCGCGACGCGATCATCTTCGACACCGGACACCAGGCCTACGTCCACAAGATGCTGACCGGCCGGCTCGACCGGTTCGACACGCTCCGCCAGCAGGGCGGCCTCAGTGGCTACCCCTCGCGGCAGGAGTCCGAACACGATCTCATCGAGAACTCGCACGCATCAACGGGGCTCAGCTATGCGCTGGGATTCGCTACGGCGCGCGAGCTGCGCGGCGACACCGGCAAGGTCGTCTGCGTCGTGGGCGACGGAGCCCTCACCGGCGGCATGGCCTATGAGGCGCTCAACAACATCGGCCAGTTGAAGCCCGAGATGGTGATCATCCTCAACGACAACGGCCGCAGCTACGCGCCGACGGTCGGTGGCATCGCCGAGAACCTTGGTCATCTGCGCCTGTCACCGCGCTACGAGGCAGCCAAGGACGCGGCGGGAACCGCGCTGCGCTCGCTTCCCGCTGTCGGGCACTCGGCGTACGAGACCGCACGACGCATGAAGAACTCACTGAAGCAGCTGGTGGCGCCGATCTCGCTGTTCGAGACCCTCGGCCTCAAGTACGGTGGGCCGATCGACGGCCACGACCTCCAGGCGGTCGAGAAGGCGCTCCGCGATGCCGCGCGCATCCGCGGTCCGGTGGTCGTGCACGTCGTGACCAACAAGGGGCAGGGCTACGGTCCGGCGGTTGCGGACAAGGTTGACAAGTTCCATGGGGTTTCGACGTTCGACCCGGACAGTGGGACGGCGGTCAAGAAGGGCCCGGACTGGACCGACATCTTCGGCGATGCGCTGTGCAGGGCCGCCGAGGCCGACGAGCGCATCGTCGCAATCACCGCCGCGATGGCATCGTCGACCGGACTCCTCGAGTTCGCGCAGCGTTTTCCGGATCGTTTCTTCGATGTCGGTATCGCCGAGCAGCACGCCGTGACCTTCGCAGCCGGACTCGCGATGCGCGGCCTGCGACCGGTCGTCTGCATCTATTCGACCTTCCTGCAGCGGGCGTTCGACCAGGTCGCCTGTGACGTCGCGCTGCACAAGCTGCCGGTGATCTTCGTCATCGATCGCGCGGGCATCACCGGCGCCGACGGACCGTCGCATCATGGCATCCTCGACCTCGCCTATCTGCGCTGCATCCCGGGAATGACGATTTCGGCGCCGAGCTCGCCGAACGAGCTGCGCAGGATGTTCGCGACTGCGATCGCCTATGAAGGTCCTTTCTCACTGCGCTTCCCGCGCGGCCCCGCGCCGTCCGACAACACCGAACCGATCGAGCCGATCCCAGTCCCGAGCAGCGTGACTCGCCACCGAGGCCGGGACCTCGCGCTCTTCGCAGTCGGCAAGATGGTTGCGGTCGCGATGCAGGCGCGGGAGCAGCTCAGCGCCCACGGGATCTCGACCACGGTGGTCGATGCGCGATTCGTCAAGCCGCTTGCTCCGGAGCTCAGTGCGATCGCGGCGCGCCACCGCGCGGTCATCACCGTCGAGGATGGCGTCGCCAGCGGCGGCTTCGGATCGGCGGTGACCGAGCTGCTGGCCAGCGACGGCGTTATGGTGCCCATCGTGCGGATGGGCCTCCCCGACCGGTTCATCGAGCACGGCGCCCAGGCCGCGCTGCTGGGACAGCTTGGGCTCGACGCCGACGGCATCGCGGCCGCGGCACTTGCGCTCCTGCCCGCGACCGAGGTGCTCGCAGGCTAGGACTGCCCAGGGAGAGCAACGTGGTCAGCGACCCTGCGGCCCGCTCATGTCGTGATGCGGGCGCACCCGGCATCATCCACCAGACCCCCGACCCGGGTCATCGGTAGTCGAGTGGCTTGAACGAGTAGATATGGCCGCCGACGTAGCGGTCATATCCCTGAGGAAACGGCCCCCATCGCGCAACGAATCGCCGCTCATCCTCCGCGGGATGTCGCCGACCTCGCGACGCCGATTCGAGGTGGGTGAGCTGCGCGAGCGGCGTGTAGACATTTCGATATCCCGCCTTCATGACCCGGAGGCAGAAGTCGACGTCGTTGAATGCAACCCGCAGCGACTCGTCAAAGCCATCGACCTCGACCCAGATCGATTGCTTGACCATTAGGCACGCGCCCGTGACGGCGCTCACCGTCCGACAGGTGAGCCCGAGTCCGAAATACGACGAGAGATCGAGGTTGTCGGCGGCGCCGCCCTGACCGCCGACACGGATGCCCTCGTGCTGTGGGGTGCCGTCGGGGAAGAGCAACCTCGCCCCGACTGCGCCGATTTCGGGTCGCTGGCTCTGCGCCATCAGCGCCCCGAGCCACCCAGGCTTCGCGCCGACGACGTCGTTGTTCAGCAACAGGATGTGGTCGACCGGGCCGAGCGCCGCAGCTCCGAGGTTCACGAGTCTCGAGAAGTTGAACGCACCGGGTCCCGGCACCACCATGTGTCCGCAGCCGGCGAGGTACTCGAGGGTCGCAGCGTCGGCGCTGTCGTTGTCGACGATCACCAGGCGCACGTCGTGCGATTCCGCCTCACGCTCGACCCAGGCGACAGACTGGCGGAGCAAATCGACGGCGTCGCGCGTGGGAATCACGACGCCGACGGTCGGGGTCCCGGCAATCGCCCGCGACACGTGGTACATGCCCATCCAGGCGCCCGGGTAGACGGTGCCGTTCACCCCGAGACGTGCGAGCCGCTCGGTGAGGCATCGGGTTCCTGCCACGAACGCCTCGGGCTTGGAAAGCGGTCTCCCCGCAACGGAATCCCGGTGCATGCGCCAGCTGTACAGAACCTCACGAACATGCCCGATCTCGCGGGCCAACTCGGAGCAGCGCAGGAAAAGGTCGTAGTCCTGGCTGCCGTCGAAGCCCTCGCGAAAGCCTCCCGCACGGTCGAAGAGCTCGCGGCGTATCGCCGTGAGATGACACATGTAGTTGCAGCTTTCCATGAGCTCCGGGGACCAGTCAGCCTTGAGGTGCGCCCCGATGCGGCGGTTGCTCTGATCAAGCCGGTCCTCATCAGAGTAGACAAGGTCACACGATGGATGCGAGCGCAGATGGCGGACTACCTCGAACAGGGCGTGCGGACGGAGCACGTCATCGTGGTCGAGAAACGTGATCACCGCACCGGTGGACATTTCGACCGCGTGCTGTGAGGCCCTCGCAATGCCTCCATTGATCGGGAGCGCGGCGAACCGGATGCGCGGATCTCCGCTCCAGTTGGAGACCACCCGTGCGGCCGTGTCGTCGGGTGATCCGTCATCGACGATGCAGAGCTCCCAACGGTCGTACGCCTGCGTCTGCACGGAACGGATCGCGGCGCTCAGGAAGCGCTTGTTGGACTTGTATGTCGGCATGACGATGCTGATCAGCGGTCGTTCGTTCCAGTCCCGCGACATGTCGCGCATGCGCCGTAGGCGCGCGGCGCTCGGATCATTGCGCCGGCAGAAGGCATTCCAACGCTGATCCGCCGGTGCGAGCTTCTGCCCCAGGGTGATCCGGGATCGTGGATCGAAGTTGTGAGCGTCGTTCGCGGTGGCAATCAGGAATCGCATCGCCCGTTCTCGCCGGGTTCCGTGTGGCGCTGCCCGATGCGCCACCGCGGCGAAGACGCGCGCCAACCGATAGGACCCGCTCCCCTCGAGACTGACCAGCGTGCTCTCGAGGATGGCCGCCCGCCCCTCCGAGACCTCGAGGCTCGCGTACGCGTCCTCCAGATCCTTCTCGAGTCGGCGGACCCCTTCGGTGCGCGGGTCGCTCACGGTGGTCATCTCGACCCGCTCTCCATCACATCAGCCCCTGGGAGGATACCGTGGCCGGTGGCAGGGTATCCGTCCGGCTTCTATCGACAAGAGACATGACGATGATCGACGAGCCCCGCGCTACCACGGCTCCGACACGCGGCCAGCCTCGGATGCCCCACTGATCGTAGCCGAAATGTCCTCGGGCAACGCGCAGAAAGGCCGCACCAATAAACTGCCGGCATGTCGCTTCGCTGGCAGAACATCGTCATCGACTGCACCGACCCGCTGCTGGTTGCCTCATTCTGGAGCGAGGCGCTCGGCTGCGAACTGCTCGGGCCCGAGGATGGCTGTTGGTGGATCGAGCCCGGCGGTGACAGCCCGGACATCCTGTTCCTCCACGTGCCGGAGGGGAAATCGGTCAAGGACCGCATCCATCTCGATCTGCGTCCGGATGACCAGGCCGCGGAAGTCGAGCGCCTGATCTCCCTCGGTGCCAGGCGGATCGATATCGGTCAAGGTGAGGTCAGCTGGGTGGTGATGGCCGACCCTGAGCAGAACGAGTTCTGCGTCCTCCGTCCCCGCGACAGCGCCGCCACCGCCTGATCGTCGGGGCCCGCGCCCGGGGTCAGATCCTCCAGAGGTCCGAGTACGCACCAGAGATCCACGCAGGTTCAAGAAATCCACGTAGGTACAAGAAATCCAAGTAAATAAAGGAGGGGCCGGGTCGAGGTAACCCGGCCCCCCTGTCCAGGAAGGAGTGTGCTGAGAAGTTCTGAGCGCGCCGCTCAGGCGTCGTAGTACAGGGCGAACTCGTAGGGGTGGGGCCGCAAGGCCACCGGGTCCACCTCGTTCTCGCGCTTGTACGCGATGTACATGTCGATCAGGTCCTGGGTGAACACGCCACCCTCGGTGAGGAACTCGTTGTCGACCTCGAGGGCGTTGAGCACCTCGGTCAGCGACCCCGGCAGATCCTTGACGCGTGCCTTCTCCTCGCCTTCGAGCTCGTAGAGGTCGGCCTCCACAGGTGCAGGTGGCTCGATCCTGCGCTTGACTCCGTCGAGCCCCGCCATCAGGCAGGCCGCGAACGAGAGGTATGGGTTGCTCATCGGGTCAGGGGAGCGGAACTCGAGGCGGCGCGCTGCCGGCGCCGCGCTGTAGGTCGGGATGCGCACGCAGGCGCTCCGGTTTCGGGCGCTGTACGCGAGCTTGATGGGTGCTTCGTACCCGGGCACCAGCCGCCGGTAGCTGTTGGTGGTCGGCGCCGCGAACGCGAGGACTGCCGGCGCATGCTTGAGCAGGCCGCCGATGTACCAGCGTGCGGTGTCGCTGAGCAGGGCATAGCCGTCCTTGTCGTAGAAGAGCGGGACGCCGTCCTTCCAGAGCGACTGGTGGGTGTGCATGCCGCTGCCGTTGTCACCGAAGAGCGGCTTGGGCATGAAGGTCGCCGTGTAACCGTTCTCGTAGCAGACGTTCTTGACGATGTGCTTGTAGATGAGCACCTTGTCGGCCATGTTCACCAGCGAGTCGAAGCGCATGTCGATCTCGGTCTGCCCGGCGGTGCCGACCTCGTGGTGATGGACCTCGATCGCGACGCCCGCGTCGATGAGCGCGAGCACGATCTTGCTGCGCAGATCCTGCAGCTTGTCGATGGGAGGCGTCGGGAAGTAGCCCTGCTTCAGCTTCGGGCGGAACCCGAGGTTGGCGGTGCCGTTCTTGCCGGTGTTCCAGATGCCCTCGTCGGAATCGATGTGGTAGTAGCCCTCGTGGGTGTTCTGGTCGAAGCGCACCGAGTTGAAGATGTAGAACTCGAGCTCGGGGCCCCAGTACGACGTGTCGGCGATGCCCGTGCTGAGCAGATACTCCTCCGCCTTGCGCGCGACATAGCGCGGGTCGCGGCTGTAGTCCGCGAGCGTGATCGGGTCCTTGATGTCGCAGACGACCGCCAGCGTCGGAATCTCGAGCGTGCCGTCGACGAACGTGCGCCCCGGGTCGGGGAACAGGAGCATGTCGCTTTCGTAGATCTTCTGGAAGCCGCGGATGCTCGACCCGTCGAACCCGATGCCCTCCGAGAACAGCGACTCCGTCAATTCGCCGACCGGGATGCTGAAGTGCTGCCAGCTGCCGAGGAGGTCGGCGAAGCGAAGATCCACCATCTTGATGCCGAGCTCGCGCGCGTTCCTGATGACGTCGGCGGGCTTGGCTTTGCTTGTCGTCGTCGGAGACATCGCGCGTGTCACCTCGTGTGCAACTCTCACGGCTAAGGACTCGTCGATGGCCATTGGACTCCTTCCGCGGGCATTGGCTGACACGCCGCCGCCACCGAGTGGACCCCTCGGCCGCCGCGGCACACTACGAGATGCAGACTAAGGATCTCGCGGGCGCGGGACTATGGTCTTGCAGACCTATGGTCCGCGCGGGTGGCTTGTGCGTCACGCACAAACCAATCCGTCCCTGAGGTCGCTCAGGGAGCGACGGCAGGCTTGACGCCGGCTACCTGGGATCGGGCGAGCGCCTTGTCCTTGAAGTAGACCTTGTTGATGTCGACAAACGCGATCTGCGTCTCCGGCACATCCTCTTCGGCATAGATGGCGTCGACCGGGCACGGGTCCACGCAGGCGCCGCAGTCGATGCACTCGTCGGGGTCGATGAAGACCATCCGGTCCTCGGGGGCCTCATGGATGCAGTCCACAGGGCACACCTCGATGCAGGACTTGTCCTTGAGGTCGACGCAGGTCTCGGTGACGATGTAGGTCATAGCCGTCTTGAGTCTACCAAGGCGACTCACTCCGCTCGACGTAACCGGGTCGCGTACTCCTTGAGAGGCGCTGCCTCAAGGCGGTCCAGGGGGCCGTCCGGCGTCCAAAAGGAGCATCGATGGTGAGGGGTAGGCACATCCTGCGACGCCTTGCACTGGTTGCGATCCCGGCCACCGGGCTGCTGCTCGGTCAGATCGCGGCGGCGGCGGCGGGCCCGTTCATCGGTCCACTGACGCACGTCACGAGCCTCGGCTCCACCGTGCCCCGCAACGGCGACGTCAACCCGTACGGCATGGCCGTTGTCAGCCAGGACTGGGGCCGTCTTGACGCCGGCAACGTGCTCGTGAGCAACTTCAACGCGTCGTCGAACGCGCAGGGAACCGGCACGACGATCGTTCAGATGACGCCGCACGGCGGCCGATCGGTCTTCGCGCACATCACAGACCAGGACGTGCGCGGCGGGTGCACCGGTGGAGTCGGGCTCACCACGGCGCTGGCGATCCTGCAGCACCGGTGGGTCATCGTGGGATCGCTCCCAACCACCGACGGCACCTCGGCGACGGCGAAGGCCGGGTGCCTCATCATCCTCGACAGCAACGGCAACGTCGTCGAAACGCTGAACCACGCTTTCGGGATCAACGGACCCTGGGATCTCACCGCCGTCGATCGCGGACCTGACTCGTTCGTCTTCGTGACCAATGTGCTCAACGGGACGGTCGCCGCCGGCGGTGCGGTCGTCAACCGCGGCACGGTCGTGCGGATCGTGCTGCACACCGCGGGCAGTGCCAACCCATGGGTTGTGTCGAGCACCGTCGTCGGCTCCGGCTTCGCGGAGCGGACCGACCCCGCTGCCCTGGTGGTCGGCCCCACGGGCGATGCGGTGACCGCATCCGGGACGCTCTACGTGGCGGATACGGTTGACAATCGCATCGCGGCCATCCCTGACGCCTTCACCAGGAAGAGCACGGCGATGACGGGCACCGATGTCACCAGCAACGGCATGCTGAATTCGCCGCTCGGCCTTACCCTGGCGCCCAACGGCGACATCCTCACGGTCAACGCCGGTGACGGTCGCATCGTCGAAACGACCCCCTCAGGCGCGCAGGTCGCGTTCCAGTGGCTCGACATGAGCGGATCGCCGCCAGGCAGCGGTGCCCTCTTCGGACTCGTCGTAACACCCACCCGCAACGGCGTGTACTTCGTGGACGACGCGACCAACACGTTCGAGTTGCTCCACTAACAGTTCGCGCCGCCGACCAAGGGCGCTCAGCTACCCGGGACTCCCTCCGGCTCCGGCTGAGCGCCCCGTGCGGCCCCGGCCTGGAGCACGTCTCGGATGCGCAGACAGAGGTGCAGATTGAGGCGGGTCGCCGGGTCGTCGAGACGCAACCGCCCCACCTCCTCGATGCGACGCAGGCGGTACAGCACGGTGTTGCGGTGCAACTTCAGGCGCTGCGCAGTCTCGGTCGGTGACCCGTTGGCCTCGAAGTAGGCGTCGAGCGTCGCCATCAGCTCGGCGCTCGATCGCTCGTCGTAGGCGACCAGGTCGCCGACCGTGTCCCGGTAGTAGTCGCTGAGCTCGGGGTGCTGCGCCATCGCGAAGAGGAGGCGATGAAGGCCGAGATCGGCAAAGCTCGCCTGACGCCCGGGGCCGAGCAGGCGACGGCTCATCTCCAGCGCGTGCTCGGCCTCGCGGAAGGACTGGCGCACCCCCGATGCACCCCCGTGGACTCGACCGAGTCCGAGCGACGTCGTCGCGTCCCCGGTCGCGCGGGCGCACTCGCTGCGCACGAGCTCCGCGAATCGATACAGCGCGTCGACAGCCCCGTCGGGCTCCGGCATCACCACCACGCACACCGCGTCCTCGTGAGCGGCGACGAGGGCGCGGACCTCGCGGCGGGCGACCACGTTCTGCGCGGCCCGGAGCGCCCGCGACTCCCAGGACGGGGAGGATGCGGCTCCGCGGAGCGCGATCACGGCCACGTCCCTCGAGAGGTCGGCACCCAGCCGGCGCGCCCGCTCCAGCGCGACCCGTTCTGAGGAGTACGAAGCCGTGAGCAGCGAGGCGATGAACTCACCCTCGAGCTTGTCGCGAGTCTCGGTCACCGCGCGTTCGCGGTCGAACTCGATGGCGCATGCCGACGCAGCTCTCGCGACCGCGAGACGCGCGATCTGATCGAGGCGATGCTCCTCGCCGATCACGCAGACGAAGCCGCCGACGCCGTTGCGCATCGGGACCGGGCTGACCAGTGAAGCGAGCCCGTTGCGCCCGACGGTGAATTCGCGAACCGGGGGATCCGCCCCGACCGCCGCGATCGTTCCGCCCCAGCGGCGGAGCGCGCCGGCTCCGTCCTCGACGTCGGCGAGCAGCGTCTCGTCGATGACCGTGAGATGGCGCACCTCGCCGGTCTCGTCGAGCCACGCGGCCGGGAGGCGAGTGACCTCGGAGAGACGCCCGATGATCTTGTCGGGACCCGCCCCACCGAGCGCGAGATCCATGAGCTCCAGCTGCAGCTCCTGGGCGCGTTCGTGGAGCAGGGCTCGCTGGTCGAGGATGAAGCGAACGCAGGTGTGATGCGCGTCGGTCGCGTGGATCCCGTCGGGGAGGCGGAGCAGGGGCATCATCAGCCGGTCGGCCGCGGCGATGCTCTCGACGGATACGTCGCCGACGACCGCGACGGCAACCCCACCCTTCTCCGCGAAGCTGACCATGACCTGGGGCAGATCGAGGCGCTCGTCGAGAAGGCGGATGCTCTTGACCGGGACGAACGCGATCTCGCCGCCCTTGACCGCCTCGAACGCGGGCGGACGAGTGCGCAGCGCGCAGGCCCATTCGACCCTGCGTTCGAGGCCACCGCCACCACCGAGCAGGTCGGTACCGGACGGCAGCACCCCTCGCCAGACGTCCTTGACGGTAAGGGTGGGCGCGCTCATGTCGCGAGCACCGGTCAGCAGCGCTCGAGGTACTGGTCGAGCTCCCAGGGCGTGACCTGCCCGCGGTACGCCTGCCATTCCAGGCGTTTTGCGGCGATGAACCGCTCGGCCAGGTGGTCCCCGAGCGCATCGATGACGACTTCGTCGGATTCGAGCGCGTCGATGGCGTCCTTGAGGTTGTCGGGGAGCACCCCCACGTTGCGCCGCTCGAGCTCGATCTCATCGAAACCGTAGAGGGATTCCTCGACCGGCGCCGGCAGCGGCAGCCGGCGCTCGATACCGTCGATCCCGCAGCGGAGCATGACCGCGAAGGCGAGGTATGGGTTGCACGAGGGATCCGGGCTGCGAAGCTCGACGCGGGTCGCCTCCGCGCGGCCGACATGCGGGACGCGAATGAGTGCCCCGCGGTTGGTCCGCGCCCAGGAGATGAAGATCGGCGCCTCGAAGCCGCGCACCAGGCGCTTGTACGAGTTCACCAAGGGGGCGAGAACTGCGCTGATTCCCGCCGCATGGTGGAGCTGCCCGGCGATGAAGTGCTGGGCAACCTCGCTGAGCCCGTAGGCGTCGTCACCGGCGAACGCGTTCGCCGAATCGCGGATGCGCTCGAGGCTCTGGTGGACGTGCATACCGCTGCCGGGCTTGCCGTCGAAGGGCTTGGGCATGAAGGTGGCGATCACGCCGGACTGACCCGCAACCGCTTTGAGCGCGTAGCGGAACGTGATCAGATCGTCGGCCGCCTTGAGCGCCGGCGCGGCGTCGATGTCGATCTCGTGCTGGCCACCGGCGATCTCGTGGTGGGAGGTGTTGACGGCGATCCCCATGCTCATCAACGCGCTGACCATGCGCTGGCGGAGATCGCGGTTGCCATCGCTCGAGAAGTCGAAGTACGAGCTGCGATCGTTACGGGTCGGGACCAGCGTGCCGTCGACGCCGCGTTCGAGCAGGAAGAACTCGACCTCCGGCCCGACCCGGTACTCGAATCCGAGACGCTCGGCGTCCTCGATCGCTCGCCGCAGCACGCCTCGCGGGTCGCCCTGGTAGGGCTCGCCGTCAGGCGTCGTCGCCCAGCAGATGAGCCGCGCGGTGCGCTCGTCGCCCCAGGGAAGGAGCTGAAACGTCGAGGGATCGGGCACCAGGTACATGTCGGACTCCGCCGTCCTGGCGAACGAGTCCACAGAGGAACCGTCGAACCAGGTCCCGTGCTCGATCGCCTCGGCGAGCTGCGAAGCCGGGATCGTGACCGTCTTCACCCCCCCGACAACATCGGTGAACTGGAGATCGATATGGCGCACCTGCGCCTCCTCCACTCTGGCCAGCAGGTCAGGGGGCGCTTGCCTTCGGGTGGACGATGCCAATTGAGAGCCTCCATCTAGGGCGAAGCGCACAAGTGCGACGGGCTCTTCGGATTCTAGCGCACCTTCTCGTTTGCCCCGGCGCCGCAAATGCCGCACAGCCTCGTGCGCAGCGCACAGCAGCGAGTCGCGAAGGGTAGACCGAGCCCGCCCTACCGCCCAGAGGAGACAGCCACCCCCATGCCTCCGAACGTGGTCATCGCGGCCGCGAAGGCCTGCGTGGTCATGGTCCGCTGCACCCCGTAGAGCACGTCGACGAACGTGATCGTGCTCTGTACCGGGTCGTAGCCGATCACCGGAACGGCGTGCTCGCCGATCGCCCAGGGAACCCGCGTTCCATCCCACGCGGTCCAGTAGCGTGGGACGTGCGGCTTGAAATCCGAGGTCAGCCAGATCACGACGGCGTTTCCCTGGCGCAGCTGGGCGGCGATCTCGGCGATGGTCCAGCCCAGGTGACCGTCGGCCACCGCCCCGTAGCGCTCGGCGGCGGCGACGATCGGCGGGTAGTACACGCCGTACCCGGTGTAGTGCGGCTCGTAGCCGTTCACATCACCCACGAACGCCGTGAAAGGGTCGCCCCAGCGGGCGGGATACCCGTCCGAGCCGAGCACCACCGGTCGCTGATCCTGAGGCAGGCTCGCATAGATCCGATCCTGTGGTACGTCGATGTTCCGCAAGGCCAGCGCAACCTGGAGCGCGGCCGACTCGCAGTCGAGGGCGAGATCCTGCTTGATGATCAGCCCTGGCAGATACACGGCGCCTGCATCAGTGGTCGCCGGTGTCCCCGTCACCGCCGACTCCGTCGGGGTCGGGACGACCGTCGACCCACCCGGAACCTGGCCGGTGGCGTGCGACGTGGTCCCGTCGGCGAGGGTCCACAGTGGCAGCGCGACCGCGGCCGCGAGTGTCAGCAGCCCGAGCGCCGCGACTGCCGGCCGTCGCAGACGGATCATCGGTACGGCCTCGAGTCCACGGTGATACCACTCTAACCAGAGCCCCGTGGACTGGTTACATCGAAACCCTATTGGGGAACGTTGATGCGGCCCCCGAGCTCGCGAAACTCCAGCGACTTCTCGTTCATGCCGAGGCGCACTGCCTGGTCCTCCCCGACGCCGTGGTCGCGCGCATAGTCGCGGATGTCCTGAGTGATGCGCATGCTGCAGAACTTCGGCCCGCACATCGAGCAGAAGTGAGCCACCTTCGCACCGGCGGCGGGCAAGCTCTCGTCGTGCATCGACCGCGCCGTCTCCGGATCGAGGCTGAGGTTGAACTGATCCTCCCAGCGGAACTCGAAGCGCGCCTGTGAGAGCGCGTCGTCCCAGCGCTGCGCACCCGGATGTCCCTTGGCGAGGTCGGCGGCGTGCGCGGCGATCTTGTAGGCGATCACGCCGTCCTTGACGTCCTGCCGATCGGGGAGGCCGAGGTGCTCCTTCGGCGTGACGTAGCAGAGCATCGCCGTGCCGTACCAACCGATCATGGCCGCGCCGATGGCCGATGTGATGTGGTCGTACCCGGGCGCGATGTCGGTGGTGAGCGGACCCAGCGTGTAGAACGGGGCCTCGTGGCAGACCTCCATCTGCAGGTCGACGTTCTCCTTGATCTTGTGCATCGGGACATGGCCCGGGCCCTCGATCATCACCTGGACGTCGTGCTTCCACGCGATCTCGGTGAGCTCGCCGAGCGTGCGCAGCTCGCCGAACTGTGCCTCGTCGTTGGCGTCGGCTATCGAGCCCGGACGCAAGCCATCGCCAAGCGAGAAGGACACGTCGTAGGCGCGCAGGATCTCGCACAGCTCCTCGAAGTGGGTGTACAGGAAGTTCTCCTGGTGATGCGCGAGGCACCACGCCGCCATGATCGAGCCGCCGCGGGAGACGATCCCGGTGACGCGCGTCGCCGTCAGCGGGACGTAGCGCAGCAACACGCCGGCGTGGATCGTGAAGTAATCGACACCCTGCTCCGCCTGCTCGATGATCGTGTCGCGGTAGATCTCCCAGGAGAGCTGATCCGCGTTCCCGCCGACCCTTTCGAGCGCCTGGTAGATCGGGACAGTCCCGACAGGAACTGGCGAGTTGCGAATGATCCACTCGCGAGTCGCGTGGATGTCCTTGCCGGTGGACAGATCCATGATCGTGTCCGAACCCCAGCGCGTCGCCCAGCGCATCTTCTCGACCTCGGCATCGATGCTCGAGAGCACCGCGGAGTTGCCGATGTTCGCATTCACCTTGACGAGGAACCTCGTGCCGATGATCATCGGCTCGGCCTCGGGGTGGTTGATGTTGGCGGGGATGATCGCGCGGCCGCGAGCGACCTCGTCGCGGACCAGCTCGGGCGTGACGCCCTCGCGAATGGCGATGAACTCCATCTCGGGGGTGACCGTTCCTCGGCGGGCGTAGGCCAGCTGCGTCACCGCCGCACCGGCGCGGCCGCGCAGGGTGGTTCCTCGAGCTCCGGAGACAGCCTCGACGTCGCCGCGCTCGAGGATCCATGGTGTCCGCATCGCGGGCAATCCGCGCTCGGGGTCGACTGTGACCTCGGGATCGCCGTGCGGACCGCTCGTGTCGTAGAGGCGCAGCGGCGGGTTCGGCGTGGAGCCGGAGACCCCGCGAGTTGGCGCCTGCGACACCTCACGGAACGGAACGCGCAGGTCTTTCCGCGAGCCCTGGACGTACATACGGCGCGCAGCCGCAGTCACGGTCTCGGGTTGTGCGGTTGTGATCCCTTCTCGATCGATCACCTCGGTCATGTCCGCCTCCATGTGACACGACGCCCGGAGAGCCGCCGTCCGCAGGCGGTGCGCTCCCTGCGCCGGCATTACCCGGATCAGGTTCCACGGTCGGCCGCCAGCAGCGACCCTCTCAGCCCGGTCCCGCCGAGCTCCCGCGCCGACGATGGTACGCGCACTGTCACAAAGTGGCGACCCCGGGTTGCAGAGATATCTTTCGAGAGATATAATTCGATACATGGATCTCGATACGAATCTCTCAACCCCACAGGCCGTGCCGTCCACGCTGCCCAACCTGGAACCGCGCAAACTCACCGATCCCAAGGCGATGCGTGCCGTGGCCCATCCGGTGCGGATCGCGCTGCTCGAGGTCCTGGGTACCGAAGGCCCGCTCACCGCCACCCAGGCGGGCGAGCACATCGGTGAGAGCCCGACGACCTGCTCCTTCCACCTTCGCCAGCTGGCCAAGTACGGGTTCATCGAAGAGGTCGCGGGCGTTCCAGGACGCAAGCGCCCGTGGCGCCTCGTCCACACCGGTCTGAGCTTCTCGGACGTCAGCGACGACCCTGAGACCCGCCTCGCGGCGACCGCGCTGTCGCGCGTGCTCCACTCCTTCTACCTCGATCGTCTCAAGGAAGGCCTCGCGCTCCGGCGCGACACCCCGACGGAGTGGCAGAAGGCGACCGGCGCCAGCGAATTCCTGCTCTACGTGACCGTTGACGAGCTGCAGGCGTTGGACGAGCAGATGGTCGCCCTGGTCAAGCCGTTCGTCGAACGCATCGGCAACCCGAAGACACGTCCGAGGGGAGCAGTTCCGATCGAGGTGCTGTTCTTCGCGTACCCGCGCCCGCCCCATCGCACCCACTGATAAACAAAACAAAGGAGGTAAAGACATGAGTGGTTTCGTCACCATCGAGCTGACTCGGGCCGCCGAGCTGGTTCATTCCATCGAGCGCCAACGCAACTTCTACGACGAGTCGGAATGCCCGAAGCGCACCGTGCTGCAGCGTGTCTCGGCCGTGGTCAATCCATGGTCAGCTCGCAACGACTGCATCTGATGTCGCCGCTTTGCGTGCGGGGGTACGTGTGAGCGTGCCCCCGTGGCGCGAGCGCGCTTGACGAGTTCGGCCGGGCCCTCGATCGCCTAACCGGCCTGGCGCTCCGGAAGCGCTCGCGTCCGGCAGATCTCAGCGAACATCGCCGCGCTGGGTTTCGCGATCCGTTCCTGGGTTTCGCGGTCGACGCTGAACAGTCCGAAGCGCTGGGTGTATCCCTCGGCCCACTCGAAGTTGTCCCATGCTGTCCAGTACAGGTAGCCGCGAACGTCGACGCCGGCTCCGATGGCATCGACGACGGCGTTGAGGTGATCGCGAAGAAATGCCGGGCGCAGCTCGTCATGGTCGTCGGCGACACCGTTCTCAGTGATCAGGATCGGAAGCCGGAATTCCTGCCAGAGATCAGTCAGCGCCAGGCGCAGGGCAGTCGCATCGATTGCCCACCCTGCTCCCGATAGCGGCAATCCCGGTACGGCCTCGTGCCGTGCGAACAGCATTCCCGGAGCGCGCAGGTCGAGTGAGACCGCCTCGCTCGTGTAGTGATTGACGCCCAGGTAGGTGAGCGAGCCCGCAAGCCCGGGCACCACCTCGCCACCGCCCACCGGGCGGAGCATGCGTCCCGCGACGCAGCACCGTAGGAACCAGCGATTGAAGAGGAAGTCGGGCAGCTTCGCGACCGCTCGATCGAACGGCGACGACGCGTCGCGAGGCAGGAGGCGACGCTCGTGATGGGCGATCGAGATCTGCGCGGGTCGTCCGTGGCGAGCAGATACCGTCGTGACGGCCTGAGCGCCCGCGGCGTGCATGCGCAGGAGGCCGCGCAACGCGGCCAGGGTGTGACGCATCGATCGCTCGCCGGGCGGCCACGATCCCTCGAGATATCCGAGGACGGCGACCACCATGGGCTCGTTGATCGTGACCCACCACGTGACCATGTCCCCCAGCGCTTCCGCGCACGCGGCCGCGTAGCGCGCAAACCGGATCGGCGCCTCGGGAGCGGCAAAGCCCCCTGCGTCAGCGAGCCAGACCGGGAGGGTGAAGTGCTGCAACGTGACCACCGGCTCCATCCCGTGACGCCGGCAGGTGCGCACCACATCGACGTAGTGCGCGAGGGCGTCCGGGTCGAACCTGCCAGGTGCGGGCTCCACCCGAGCCCACTCGATCGAGAAGCGATGCGCGTTGTGGTGCATCGATCCGAGCTGTTCAAGGTCCTCCGCATAGCGACGGTACTGATCGATGGCGATCACCGCGTCGCCTCCCCCTCTGATCGCTTCCGGATGGTCGGCCACCCACCTCGACCAGTCGTTGTCGAGGCCGCCCTCGACCTGATGCGCCGCCGAGGCACACCCCAGGAGAAAGCTCTCGGGCAGGCGCCTCGGCGTCACCGTGCGGCCACGGGACCTTCGAGGACGAGCCGCCGGTAACCCTCGGCGGGCTCGTCGATGATCAGATGCACGCCGTTCTTGCGGCTCCAGGCGCGCACGGCGAATGCGTGCTCGGTGATCGGAGACCGCACTTCGAGGCGGCCGCCCGGCTCGAGCCGCGCGTACGCCTTGCGCACACGCTCCAGCGCTCCCGGCTCGGTGCACAACTCCTCGGAGCCGCTGAGGTCGATCACGAGCACGTCGGGCATGACGCTGTGTAGACCTGGGTCAGGGGTGGGCGGTGCGGGTCATGGCGTCAGAATACGGGCGCCGGGCGCGGTCGGGCTCGGTGTGACGGAGCCAAGAACCGGTCCCCCCTGCCCCCATCGGGCGGCCAGGTGTGCGGCGACGACTCCGGTTGCCCTGACGAAGCGGCCCATAATGCGCGAATGCCAACGACAGAGCCGGCCCGCCGCGACTACAGCGTCGAGGACGAGGAGGAATCCCGGAGCCGGGTCGCCGGCACCGTCCGGCTGATGACCGACGATCCCTTCGAGATCGACGACGCTGAGACCGGCATCCGCCAGCGCCTCTCCTCGATCGCGGCCAAGAGCCCCTGGGTCATCCCCGCCGTGCTGGTGGGGATCGGCGTGGCTTTCCTCGTGCTGCGCCACCGGCGCTGACCTCGAGCCCTCCGCGCTGAGCGATCGCCACCAGGGGCGGGCTGTCCGGTCCGGCGAAGATGGCGAGCATGAGCGCCTCGAATGCAAGGCGCGGCTGGGCGTACATGGCGACCGACTCGGTGGTCGCCAGGATCAGCGCCAGGATCTCGACGATCCGGGTGAGATCCAGGTCCTCCGCCCAGGCCTCGAGCGCCGGACGATAGGCTGACCAGACGGCCAGTTCCGGGGCCCCGGACGCGAAGCACGCAGCATCACGCACGAACGACGCCCATGCCCCGAGGGTGATGAGCGCCTGCTCGCGGACCTCGGCACTGCGCTCGGTGCCGGCCGCAGCCGCAACGGTGACCATAGCCGCGGCTCGAAGCGCACCCTCGGTCCCGCCGCCGCCGGCGCCGATGAATCGGTCGAGCGCATCCAGCTCACCATCGAGCGCCCCCGGTTCGGTGGCAAGACGCAGCGCCCGCCCGGGCCGGCCCGCGGACAGCGCCGCAGCGGTTGCGGCGTCCTGGTCGCTCACCTCGTGGACGCGCTCGAGCCACGTCTCGATCGCGGCCCCGGGCACCGGGCCGAGCACGACCGTTTCGCAGCGCGATCGAACGGTCTGGGGAAGCTGCTCCGGATGCGCCGAGGTGAGCACGAGGTGCGCCCGCGGCGGCGGCTCCTCGAGGGTTTTCAGGACGTTGTCAGCCGCCTGCTCGGTGAGCCGGTCGGCGCGCGCGATCACCGCCACGCGCCGACCTCCCGCGTAGGCCGCGAGCGAGAGGAACTGCTGCAACGACGGGCCTGCCTCCTCGTCGCCCGGCTTGCGCTTCGGCGAGGGTCGCATGCGATCGATGCCCACGTTCTCCGCTGCCGAGTCCTCGAGCCAGAAGTCGGGATGCGCTTCGAGGCCGCCCGGCCAGGTCGACGCGTCGAGCAGCTCGGAGGCAAGCGCCAGCGCGGCGGTGGTCTTGCCGACCCCCTCGGGGCCGATGAACAGCAGCGCGTGAGTGAGCTCCTCCTCGACCCCGCTCGCCACCAGGCGCTGGAGGACGGGGCCGTGGCCGATCACCGATTCAAGCGTGGTCACGGGATGGATTGTGCAGAATTGCCCGCGGTGACTCAGTCCCAGACGCGAGCGCAGGCCGTCGTGCCACCGCACCAGGGCGAGAGCGGACGCCACTACGCCGCGCGGGTCATCCTGTACATGGAAGCGGCGTTCCTCGTGCTCATCGCATTCGGCTTCTTCAGCGGCGCCGAGGGCAGCGATCCGCTGACCGTGGTGGGCGGTGGGGGCCTGTGCATCGTCGGGGTTGCGATTCTCGCGGTCGGCGCCACGCGCATGCGACGGGATGTGCCCGCGGTCCGCGACCCGGCGGACCCTGACCCCAAGGTGCCCTGGGACTGGACTGACTTCGTCATGTTCTGGCCGGGATGGTTCAGCGCGTTCCAGTTGCTCGGTTCGGTGGCGGTGATCCTCACCAACCTCATCAGCACCAATTCGGATGCGACGGTACGCAACGCGATTGAATCGTCGGTGCTCGCGGTGTGCCAGTACGGCGGCATGCTCTTCAACATCTTCGTGCTCGGGTTCATGCGCCGCGGCGGCACGCTGCGCGACCTCGGATGGCGCGGCTTCAAGTGGTGGTGGCTCCCGATTGCTCCAGTGGCCACATACGTCGCGCTGGTCGGGGCGAGCTATCTGCAGACCATCAACCAGAACCTGTTCCCGGGTGTCAGCAACGGCCAGTGCCATGAGGTGCAGCACGACTACAGCCACTACTACGTGCTCGCGATCATCGTGGTCTGTGTGATCGCGCCGATCTCCGAGGAAACCATCTTTCGTGGATTCATATACGGGTGGTTGCATCGCTGGGGACCGGCTCTGCTCGCGGTTCCGCTCAGCGCCGTGATCTTCTCTGCGGTCCATCAGCAATTGGTGCTGTTCCTGCCGCTCTTCTTCGTCGGGGTCGTGCTGGCTTCGTTGTATCAGGGATCGCGAAGCATCATTCCGGGCATCCTCACCCACGCTCTTTTCAACCTCCCCAACATCATCGCGATTCTGAGTACCACGACCACGTGTTGATGCTTCCCTGAGGACGCGTCGCTGGTGTATGTTGGAGGAGCCCAAGGGGAGTTGGGCAGGATGTCATGTGGAAGGAATGCCGATGAGCGATATGACGCACGATTCCTCCAAGGGCCCGCTTGCTGAGAGCGAGGTCGCTCGCTGGGTGCGAATCGAGAACGGTGTGCGACAGGATGCTGCGCGCCTCGCACGGCTCGTCCTCGAGGGAGAGGCGGAAAGCTACGAAGCGAAGCTGCTCGCCCGCCGCATCGACTCGGTGCGAACCGACGGCATCGGCGCCGAGTACTGAACGCCCGCGGCTGTTAGACGACGGACTGGATCTGTCCGCCGTCGACGGCGATCGTGGCGCCGGTGACGAATGACGCTGCTGGAGAACAGAGGAAGACAGCGACCTTCGCGATCTCGTCGGGGGCACCCACTCTTCCGAGGGGATTGATGCTGCCCGCACTCGCGAAGAAGGCATCGAGGTCAGTGACTCCGGAGGCACGCGCCAGCTCGATTTGACGATCCGTCCGGATGGAGCCCGGGAGCAGAGAGTTGACTCGAATATGTGGCGCAAGCTCGTTGGCGAGTGTCTTGGCGAGACCGCTGACCGCACCGCGAATGCTGTTGCTCATTGTCAGGCCCTTGATCGGCTGCTTGACGCTGGTCGACGCGATGAAGAGGATGGCCGCCGCATCCGACTCACGCAGCGCCGGCAGCGCCGCCTGGACAAGGTGCACGGCGCTCATGAACGTGAGTTGATGCGCCGCCTCCCACTTCTCCTCGTCGAGCTCTGCGAAGACCCCTCGTGGCGGACCGCCGGCGTTGACGACCAGCGCGTCGAGCTTGCCGAACTCGGACACTGTGCGGTCGATTGCGCTCCTGATCTGTTCAGGGACCGCGACATCGGCAGGCGTGGCAACGACGCGGACGCCGTGGGCGCGCACCGCGTCGGCGGCCGCCTGCAACGTCTCGCCGGAGCGCGCACACATGCCGACGTCGGCACCCTCGGCTGCGAACTGTTCGGCGATGGCACGCCCCATACCCTTGCTCGACGCTGCGACGAATGCGGCGCGCCCGATGAGCCCTAGATCCACGGCTGGGACACTACCAGCTTGCCGGCCGGCGGGAAGTCCCTCTGCTGTCCGTCAGAGGGTACCTCCGTACCGGCATACTCATCGCGATGGCTGGTGCACTGGGAAGGGATTGGTCACTGCCGCTCCTGCCGGCGGGGGCGCCGATTTTCGACTCGCTTCCGTTCGGGGCCCTCGTGCTCGATGTCCTTGCACGCGCTGTCGGGAACGGCCTGATCACCCTGCGCGATGGCGGCGAGGAGGGCGTGGTCGTCGTGCGCGACGGCGTCATGTCCGAGAGCGTGTGGGTCGCGAACGGCGTGCGAAGTACCGGAGACGATGCGCTCGCGCAGATTCGGCTTGCTGCCTCTTCGGCCGTCTCGGCTTGCCGGCTCTCCGACCAACCGATGGGTCTGATTGGACCGCTGATCAGAAGTGAGCCCTGCTATGCCGACCTCCGCCTCGAGTGGGTAGCGTGGCCAGAGCTGCTCAATGACCTCTGCGAGCGGGCCTTGACGTTCGTCGTGGAGTTCACAACGCCGACGGGACGCGCGGTGACCGTTATCGAGCACGGCCGGCAGATTGCGACCTTCGCCGAGTCCCAACCCGCAATGGGTAGCTCGAATCTCGTCGATGACCTTGCCGCCGGAGGCGTGGGGACCATACGCGTCCTCGTCGATCGGGGCACGAACTCGGCGTCGCATCCCGGGCAGTCGCCGGTCGCTGCCCCAACGGTCGTTGCGCTGACGGTCGCGGCAGCCTTCAGCGCGACCCCGCCAAGGGAGGATGAAGCGCCCCGCATCAACCGGCCGATCGTGGTGCCGGATGACGATCCGAACGCCACCCTCTCGGCTCTCTTCGGGCCGCGTAGCGACGAGTCGACACGTCTTGCCGTCGGCGGCGATCCCGCAGAGCACCGGGTCCCGACCCCGACCCAGGTCGATGCCCTGCTGCCGCAGCTGAAGCTGCTCGTACGGAATCGCCTGCAGCGGTCGTCCACGTCCGTCGAGGAAGTCGTGGATGGCGCCGCGACCGACCAGCAGAGTGTCGAGTGGCTCGCCGACCGAGTGCGAGTCATGAGCGTGCGTGGTTTCTTGCACTCGACCTTCGATCAGCTCGCGGACGACATGCTTGCATTGACGCGCGATCAGGCGGGCTGAACGACCGTTTCAACGATGGCGTGAGCCATCCGGCGCGCACTGTCTCGAGCAGGTCCGGCTAGGTGGCGCACCGTGAGCTGACTCATGTCAGCAGCTCCCCGGTATCGATCGCAGGCATGGCGCGAGATCGGTGCGGTCGCTGTCCTGATCGCGCTCTGGTTGGTTCCGTGGGTTGCGCTCACGGCGGCCACCTGGATCGCGGGAGGTCGTCCGAGCGCGTCGCCGGCGGCCTTCATCAACCCGAGCGATGTGTTTCGTCGCATCGGCTCCGGGATTCGGCCCTTCGAGTGGTGGGTGTTGGTATCCCCAGCATCGACGGTCGTCGCATGGAAATTCTGGACCAGCCTTGCGCTGATCGCGGCCGCAGTCACGATTGGTATGACCGGGGCGCGGATGCAACTTGTCGGGATGTCGCGCGGTAGGTTCAGACAATTCCTGCCTTCCGCACGCCGCGTCGTGCGCGTGGGGCGATGGGCTCGCTCGGTGGATCTGCGCTCGCTTCGCGGCAGGCCAGGCCGCGGTGGCGTTCTCCTCGTTGGTCAACACGGGGGACGGCCGCTGGTGACGATGCCGGAGACCAGTGTCCTAATAATTGGGCCTACGCGGTCGGGTAAAACTGCCGGATTGGTCATACCGAATCTCCTCGACTGGGACGGTCCCGCAATTGCGACCAGCACCAAGAGCGAATTGGTCGACATCACCGCAGGCCAGCGGCAGTCGGTCGGCCCGGTTCACATTTACGACCCAACCGGCGAAATCGGGGAACGGTATGGAACTGTCACCTGGTCACCGCTCGCTGGATGCGACGACCTGGATCGCGCATGGATGGTCGCGTCGTGGCTCTGCGCTTCGTTACAACAGGGCGGAGGGCGGGGCGATAACGACTGGTCGCACTGGGCTGAATCTGGAAAGCTGCTGATTGCGCCACTCCTGTTTGTGGCCGCGACCACAGGCGGGACGATCGTTGATGTTCGGACGTGGATTCACGGGTTCGATATCGCAACGCCGATCAGCCTGCTGGAGGAGATGCTGCTCGATCCTGGAACTCTCGGCGAGTCCGATCCGATACGTGCGATGTCGATGCTCGCGTCGATCGATCAGCGACCGGAGCGTGAGCGCGGCACCGTGTTTTCCACGGTGATGCGCATCTTCAACGTCTTTACGGAGCGCGCGGTAGCCGAGTCCGCACTGTCGAGCCGATTTGATCCCGATGATTTCCTCCGTCGCCGCGGCACTCTGTACCTCTGCACTCCACGGCAGACGCCGGAGCGGGTGGCCAGCCTCTTCGTCGGCATCCTGATGACTGTCGTGACGTCCGCCTATGCAGTATCTGAAACGGATCCGACTGGCCATCCGTCCGCGCGTCTTGGTCTCTTCCTCGATGAGCTGGCCAATGTCGTACCGATAGAGGATCTGCCTGCGCTCGCGTCCCAGGGGGCAGGCCGGGGCGTGACGTTGATGTCGATCGTGCAAGACCTCAGCCAGTTGCGCGCGAGGTACGGCCACGATCGAGCGAACAGCATCCTGAACAACCATGCGTGCAAGGTCGTGCTTCCTGGGTTGAGCGATCCCGAAACGGCGGATGTGCTCGGCAAACTGGTGGGTAGAGCCCCCTTCACTGAACAGCAGATCAGCGTTGGTACCGACGGGCGCGTCAGTCGCACGTACTCCGTACGTCACGATACGCTGGCGACGCCGGATGCTCTGCGCCAGCTCAGTGCCGGCAACGCCATTGTCATCCACCGGGACAGTCCGCCGGTGTACGTGAGCCTGCCGTACTGGTTTCGAAGCGCGCATTATCGAAAGCTCGCCGCAGTTCCATATTTTCATGGAGCCGACTATGTGCCGCGCCCAAGCGAAGGGTGAAGTGAACGAGGCTCTTGCCGCTGCGGCAGCAAGAGGTCAGCGTCCGAGGGGAAACGGGATGGGTATCAGCGCGTTGCCACCGGGCACCGTGATGTTTATCTCGACGCCATCGCCGTAACGTCGATCCCACATTCTCATCCGGGCGACGTACTTATCCGTCGATATCAGTCGGGCTGGTCCCATGTCGTAGTTGCACGTCTCCTCGGCACCCGCATCGTTCGGGCGCAGCACACACCGCGCGGTCGTGGAGACGCCGTTCCAGGTCATCACTGCACCAGCTCGCATGGTTCCGTCCGAGGTCGTCGTGATGACCAGTGCCGCCACGCCCGTGAAGACGCGCATGCCCGGCGTCGATTGAGCGAGCGGCGTGAGTAGGATGTCGTCGATATGCACACCGGTCGCATCGTTGCCGGCGTCGAACGACCGCGGGCTGATTGAGAGCCACACGCCGCTGGCGGCGGCGATCAGCGCAAGCACCACAAGCCGGCCACTACGCTGCTGACGCCACAAGCGCTGCAGCGCAGTAGATTGTCGGTGCACCGGCGCCAACCCACCCAGCGGGACAGGCAGCGTTTGAACTGATCGTGGCAGCGGCGTGGTCACATCCGAAGCTGGAACGGTAGCTCGATCACCCACGTCGATCGCCTACCTCGCACACCGCGCAGTCGATGATCCGCACCGGGTCGACCGCCACACGCATGGTGATCCGGAGACGTCGCCTTCGGGTGGGCATGACCTGCCCCTGCGCTGTCACGCGCGTGCAGCGATCATCGAATTCGAGCGTGGCAAGGGCCGGCTCAGATGGCCGGAGCAGCTCCCCTTCGATACGCAGATCGCCAAAGGACCCGAAATCTGGGCGCATCGCGTCGCCGGCGTCGAGAAACGGTTGGATCTCTTGTTTGAGTTGAGCGATCAGAGCGTGGTCAGCGGTGCCCTCCGAAGCGTCTTGGCCGGCGATCAGCAGTCCCAAACCGTAGGTGAATGCCTCGACCGCGTCGCGGATGCTGGCGAGTCGCTGCTCACGCAGACGGTGTTCGTTCGTTGGATGCGCGGACCGTCTGCGATGTACGGCGGCGGCGACCCATCGTGTCACCGCGAGGTCGCTTGCGGTGCCAGGACTATCGCCTCAGCCAGCTCTCGATATGCCGCTCGAAGCGACGTGGACACTGTCTCGACCGGAACCCCCTGCATGCCTGCGTATCGGACTCGCTCCGCATCGTCAGGCACGTCGACGACCCGGTAGACACGCTGAGCGATCGCCGTCATGTAACGTCGCGTGAGTGGATGCTCGCGGTTGCGACGGGTCCGCGGTACGAGCGACGCGACGATCACCGGGGGCAGGTCGCGCACGTCGAGATAGTCAAGGACGCCGTTGAAGTCCTGCTTCGAAGCCGCGCTTGGAAGAACTAGCACGTCAGCGTGCTCGAGCCAATAGGCCGCAGCGGCCGCCGCCGGACCCCCTGTAGGATCGGGCAGCCGATTGCTCATGTCCACGATCACCAGCGGATATCGCCCGCGGAGGTGGGCAGCGAGCAGGCCTATTTCCGTTCGGGAGTATTCGGTAGCCTCTCGCGACTCAGGAAAGCAGGCGAGTGCCGGCGTTGACGCGTGCACTGGCCTTGGAAGTTCGTGGTCCGCGACCAGAGCAACGATAGTGTCTCGCACTGTCGCCGCGCCCGCTGGAAGATTTAGCTGGCCCCACGCATCGGGATTGGCGATGTTGGCGTCAACGATGGCAGCGCACCGACCGACGACGTCAAGAGCGGCTCCCGCCACAATCGCGACACCTGCGGCGTGGCTGGTTTTGCCCACGCCACCCTTACGAGACCCGACGGCGACGATGGTCGATCCTCGCGCGACGAGCAAGTTAGCCAAATCAGGATCCGCGCCCTGGTTCGAAGGTCGTCGAGCTCCCGTCCGACGCGTCCAGCCCGGAAACCGGAACCCGCGGCTTCCTATCGGCGGCTCATCACCGGTCGAGGCAGCCGACGGTCTGAGGCTTGCTGCAGCCGCGTCCGCTTGGCCAAGACTCATCGCGATGAGCAAGTCAAATGGGTCCGGCCCCGGCTCGTTCACGCCTTCGCTGCCCTCTGGGGCCGGCCCGTGGGACGAGTTGGACCCATCGGTGAACGCGGCAGCGAGTGTCCGCATTCGATTCGCCTCGACCTCGTCGTAGATTCCTTCGACGACCAGGTCGCTCATGACTGCGGCGGCGTGGTCGAGTGGTGACCGAGCCCTGAACACGCGTAAACCAGGTCGCGGCACGTAGGCAGCCATGCGATCCTTTGACCCGACGCCGACGTAGCACGGTCCATCTAGTCCAACCAGCCAGTCGGCCAAGTCCTGTCGATCGTCGAGGACGAAGACCACCTGCGCATGGTTCGGAATCTGCGATTCCCACCAGGCGTCCAGTTGCAGCTGCATGGCCGTATCCGCGAAGAACTCGACTCCGCGCACCGGCGGGATCAGCGCGCCCACCTGCGCTCGATGAGAGGCGAGGTCGCGGAGCATTCGGGCGACTGCCTCGGCGTTCTCCTCGTCCTCGAGCAGCACGACGATGGTGCGTTGCGCATTGAGGTCAGCGGGCAAGTTGCATCGCCTCATGGACGTTCGCTGCTCCCGATCCGCAGCATACGGACGCCGAAGGAAGGGCGCGCTGGACTGCGCCCATCGTGAGAAGTAGCAGCCCGATCACGAAGAACAGAACCGCTATCGAGGTGGAGTGTCGGCCGGCCGTCGTCCTCATGATGCGATGGAACACAGGCAGGAGCGTTCCGCAGACCGCGACCGATACGGCCAGCCAAGCGAGCAAGGTCATCATCGCTTCCCCAGCAGTCAGACTGGGAGTACCTGGTCCAAAAAACGCGATCGCTTGGGCGACGTCTGGAGCGCGGAGCACCAACCACGCGGCCGTGAGCATCGGCACGATCAGCGCGAGCGTCACCACGTGCCGCCTC
>JBAPOS010000024.1:0-8456 GCA_049279755.1 Candidatus Dormiibacterota bacterium
CCGCCCGTAGCATCATCGGCGCTTAGGCTGTCGGCCAGGTCCGCGAGGGTCGCGGTGAGCTGCTCGACGGAGACGGTGGTGAGCCCGGCGACAGCCTGCTCAGCCACATGGCGCCATGCATCCTTCAGTTTCGGCAGAAGCGCCCGACCCGCATCGGTCAACTCGACGATCGTGGCGCGCCCGTCGGTCGGCGATTGACGCCGAGCCACGAGCCCGGCGGCCTCGAGCTGCCGGACGCTCAGGGTGATGGTCGGCGGCTCGTAGCCGCTCGCGGTGGCGAGCTGAGCCTGGGTACACGCTCCCGCCGCCTCGAGCTCGAGGAGCAGGAGCTTGTGCCCGGGATGGATGCCGAACGGGGCAAGCGCGGCGATGGCGAGCTCTCGGTGGCGCAGCCCGATGGCGCGGATCGCCTCGTTGAGCGCGTCGGCCTGGTCGAAATTCATCGTGGGACCTCTTGCAGGGGACCTCTTGACGGGCAGATACTTAGGCGCCTAACATTAGGCGCCTAAGTAAAAGTCTACCGCCTGGCGCCTTCGATAGCCAGGGGTGATCACGGAGAAGGAGACCTGCCATGGCCACCACCACCATCCGATACGCCGCCCCGGCCTCTCGCGTCACCCGGACCCGGGCATTGAGCGTTGCTGGAGCCGTGCTCGCAGCCGTAGCGGTCTGGGCCGTCGCGGTGCCGCTGTCGGGCACTCACCTGCTCATCCGATTCGGGAGCGGCGCGGCCCAGAGTATCGGGATCGATTACGTCATCGGAGCGAGCCTGGCGGCGTCGCTGGCCGGCTGGGGTTTGCTTGCTCTGTTGGAGCGGCGCGCGGCTCGTGCTCGCAGGATCTGGACCGGCATCGCCTTCGTGGTCGTCGTGCTGTCGTTGAGTCTTCCGCTCACCGCGGGAATCACAATGTCGTCCAAGGTCGCCCTCGCGCTCATGCACGTCGGAGTCGCCGCCGTCCTCATCCCTGGGATGCGACGCAGCCCAGCGCCGTTGACGGAATAGCTAAGGCGTGGCGACGCGACTTCGGTGCTAATGAATGCCGCGGCGCCTCGAATCCATCGACCCGCTTCGGTGGAGGCAATGACACTTCACCAAGGGTCGATGCGGTTTGCTCGGCGACACGGCGATCCGCGCCGCGCAATCAGGCTGAGACCCGCTCGGCGGCCAGGTCGCCGAGCGCGGTCATGGCCATCTCCAGCTTTCGCCGGGGTGCGCTGAAACACAGGCGCAGGTGGGAGGGCACGCCGAAGGCGATGCCCGGGGTCAGCAGCACGCGACGCGCGGTCAACGCGTCGATGAGCTGGAGCGTGTCCGGCCACGGGCTGCGCATCCACAGGTAGAGGCCGCCCTGAGGCTCGATCGCCTCGAGACCGTCCGCGCGGACCCGATCCATGACCATGTCGCGACGCTCGCGATAGGGGACAGCGTTGATCTCCCACGAGTCGAGGTGGAGGAGGGCGCGCTGCGCGGTTGCCGGTGCGTTGACGAAGCCGAGCGCGCGCAACGCCTGAGCAAGCCCGCGGTGCGCCTCGGCGTTGACCAGCGACGGATGCAGCACGAGGTATCCGATGCGTTCGCCCGCGATGCCAAGATCCTTCGAGAAAGAGCGTGCGAGCACGGTGTGCTCGTAGAGGTTGAACGGCTCGACGCGCTGATGCGGTGGATATGTCAGCCGCCGGTACACCTCGTCGATGATCAGCAGGACTTTGCGGTCGTGTTTGTCGTTGTGCGCGTGCAGCACCGCGGCAAGTCCTGACAGCTCGCCGCCATCGAGGACGTGGCCACTCGGATTGCACGGCGAGTTGACGATCACCGCGGCGGTATGAGCGGAGAGCGCACCGCTGATCCCGTCGAGATCGAGACGGAGGTCCGGGCCCGCGGGCACCGGCACGAATCTCGCCGACGCGGTCTCGCAGTAGAGGCGGAACTCCGGAAAATACGGGGCGACTCCGATCACGTCATCGCCCGGGTCGACAAAGGTACGGATCGCAACGGCGATCGCGGCCGCCGCCCCCGGCGTCATCGCAATCGAATCGGTGGTGATCCCAGGAAAATCGACGTCCTCGGCGGCGCGTGCGCGCACCTCGGGATAGCCGAGGTTCGGCATGTAGCCGAAGCGCCCGACGAAACGCTCGCGGCTCGCGGCAGCGAAGGCCTCGACGACCGCCTGCGGTGCTTCGAGAGGCTGGCCGATCGAGAGGTCGGCGACGGACTCCTCGCCGAACGCCGCGCGAAGGCGCTCGCCCTCCATGAACATGCGCCGGATCCAGCCACCATCCTGGAGTTGCGCCCGCGACCACCGGGAGATGGGCACGGTCAGGCGATGCTGGTCGTGCCGGTAACGCCGCCGGTGTGCCAGCTGAACGGGTAGTCGCGGTCGAAGATCTGACGCGCGATCGCGGTGCGGTGCAGCGGCCGGAAGGTATCGACCATCACGGCGAGCTCATCGGTCTCACGTGGACGGTCGAGTGACGCTTCGAGTGCGCCCGGCTGCGGCCCATGAGGCAGTCCGCCGACATGATGCGTGAACGATCCCTGGCTGATGCCGCGCCGCGCGGCGTAGTTGCCCTCGACGTAGTAGAGCACCTCATCCGAGTCGAGGTTGCTGTGGTGATAGGGGAGATGGATCGCCTCGGGATCCCAGTCGAGCTTGCGCGGCACGAACGAGCAGATCACCAGGTTGGTCGCCTGGAACGTCTGATGGATCGGCGGGGGCACATGAAAACGGCCGGCACGCGGTTCGAAGTCGTGGATGTTGAAGGTCACCGGGTAGATCGTCCCGTCCCAGCCGATGACGTCGAAGGGATGGTGGTCGAGCACGTACCGGCTCACGTGGTTGGAACGCTTGAGCCAGATCTCCGCAGGGCCCTCTTTGGTGCTCTCGAGTGCGTCGGGTCCGTGAAAGTCGCGCTCGCTGAAGGGCGCGAATTCGGTGAGCTGTCCGTTGCGTGCGCGGTATCGGTCGGGCACATCGACGAGCCCGGTGACCTCGATGCAGAGCAGGCGCACGCCGGCCAGGTCGTCGAAGTCGATGCGGTAGATCGTGCCTCGCGGAATCACGATGTAGTCGTGCCGTTTGAACGCCTGGCGCCCAAACTGGGTGTGCAGCGTGCCACTGCCGGCGTGGACGAAGAGCACCTCGTCGGCAGAGCCGTTGACGTAGAGCACCTGCTGCGCGCTCACCGGGGCGACGATCCCGAGGTGCACGTCGTCATTGACGAGCAGCCAGCGCCTGCCGGTGATGACGTCGCCCTGCTGGGGAAGGTCAAATCCCTTCAGATGCGCGTTGGTGTGCACCTGCTCGTGCTCGGGCGTCATGAGGTCGGCGGGGCCCTCGCTGACGTCCTGCGCGCCCTCGGGCATGTTGCGGTGATAGAGCAGCGAGGACGGTCCGCTGAAGCCCTCGCGCCCGAAGAGCTCCTCATACGCCAACCGGCCGTCATCCCCGAAGCGCATGTGCCGCTTGGAAGGGACGTCGCCGAGTCGCATGTACGGGCGCACGTTCAGAGCCTAGCGGTTCAGCCCTGCGCCGGTGCGCCGGCGACCTCGAAGATCGCCTCGAGCTCAACCGCGGCACCGAGCGGAAGCTGCGCCACACCGATGGCGCTTCGGGCGTGGCGGCCGCGCTCCGGTCCGAAAACGGCCACGAGCAGGTCGGATGCGCCGTTGATCACCGCGGACTGCTCGGTGAACGCCGGCCCACTCTGCACGAAGCCTGTGAGCTTGACGACGGCGACGGTCTCGAGCGTGCCCAGCGCGGCGCGTGCCGTGCCGAGGAGGTCGATGGCAGCGCGGCGAGCCAGGTCGTAGGCGGTGTCAGTGTCGACGTCGTCGCCGACCCTGCCCACGACAACTGCGCCGTCGCGTTTGCCGAGGTGACCGGAGAGGAAGAGCAGGTCGCCGGACCGCCGCGCCGTGACGTAGTTGGCAACGGGTACGGTGGTCTCGGGAATGACGATGTGGAGCTCGGCGAGGCGATCGTCGACGCTCACGGTCAGTAGTCCTGAAGGTAGTCGCAGTTGTCGGGAAAGCTGTCGGCGTCGAAGCCGAATCCGACACGGACCGAGTCGACGCGCGTGATGTTGTTGCGCCCGAGCATCCGGAGCTGATCCCGGGTCACCGGCGGGTGACGGAGGAGCTTCTCCATGATGAAGGCAGGCGGCACCATCATCGGGACCGGGACGTGGACGATCTTGCGATGCAGGCCCAACGCCGACTTGATGGTGCGGACGATGTCCTCGTAGCTCATCTGGTCGGGGCCGCCGATCTCATGAACCAGCCGTGCCGGGCCGCGCTCGAGGGCAACGACGATGCATCGGGTCACGTCGCCGATGGAGATCGGCTGGAACAGCGTCCTCCCATCACCTGCGATGGGGACCACCGGGTTGATCCGCATCATCCGGGCGAGCAAGGTGAAGAAGCCGTCGCCGGGGCCGAAGATGAGGCCGGGGCGCAGCCCGGTGTAGGGCACGCCACTGGCGCGGACGGCCTGCTCACCCTGCCACTTGCTCAGCAGGTACGGATACCTCGGATCCGGGTCGGCGCCGAGCGCGCCTTGGTGCACGAAATGAGCGACGTTGGCCCGTTGCGCAGCCTCGACAACCCGTTCGGTGCCTTCGCGATTCACCCGGTCGAAGGTCCGACGGCCGCGCTCCTGGATGATCGCGACGAGGTGGACGACGGCGTCGCACCCGGCGAACGTCTCCGCGAGCTTGGGCGCGTTGGTGACGTCGGTCTGGACGAACGTTACCCGCTCGCCCTTCGGACGGCGGGTGGTCCCGCGAGCCACGATGACCACCTCGTGCCCGGCTTCCTTGAGCGCGCGAACGGTGTGGATGCCGACGAAGCCGGTGCCACCGGTCACCGCAACGCGCACGCAGTTCCTCCTCGCCGGGCTGGGACGTTCGCCCGCGAGTTTACGGGCCGGGCCGCCGCGCGTGCCCCGGTATCAGCCGCCGTCGATAAGTGCCGCGATCACCGCCGGTGACCCCTGGAGAGCGGTGCGCTGCATGAAGTGCTTGACCGCGCGCATGCCACCGAGTTCCTCACCACCACCGGCTCGGCCAGGGCCGCCATGCACCAGTTGCGGCATCGGCGTGCCGTGCCCGGTCGATTCACCGGCGGAGTCGCGGTCGAGGACGAGCAGCCGGCCGTGATGAGCTGCGATTTCTGTCATCACCTTGCGGACGAAGGCAGGGTCGTAGGAGACGATCGAGCCGACGAGGCTGCCGCCAGCGCGTGCCGCCAGGGCACCGAGATCGGCCGGTGCGCCATACGGGATGAGCGTGGTCACGGGGCCGAATGCCTCGATCTCGTGCGGTTCGGGGCGGTCGCCGGTGGCGAGCAGCACCAGCGGTGCCATGAACGCGCCACGATCCGGGTCAGCGTCCACGGGATCGACCGACATGGCGTCGCCGTACACGGTCTCGGTTGCGCGCCCCAGCGCTGCGACCGCGTCGCGGACCTCATCGCGCTGGTGGAGGCTCACCAGCGCGCCCATGGTCACCGTCTCATTGCGAGGGTTGCCGACCACAACCTTGTCAAGCCTCGCGCGAACACCCGCGATCACGTCGTCAACCATCGATTCGGGAACCATCGCTCGACGGATACAGGTGCATCGCTGTCCCGCTTTGGTGGTGATCTCTCGCGAGATCTCCTTGATGTACAGGTCGAATTCCGGCGTTCCTGTCACCGCGTCCGCTCCCAGGATCGAGCAGTTGAGCGAGTCGGTCTCGGCGTTGAATCGTGCAGAGCGTGCGGCCACCGCGTCGCTGCCACGCAACACCGCCGCGGTGCTCGCGCTCCCGGTGAAGGCGATCACATCCTCGCCACCGAGGTGATCGAGCAGGTCGCCGGCGCTGCCGCACAGGAACTGCACGGCGCCTTCCGGGAGTGCGCCCGACGCGATGATGTCGTGCATCACCGCCGCTGTGAGGTATGCGGTCTGCGTCGCCGGTTTGACGATCGTCGGTACTCCGGCGAGCACCGCGGGCGCGAGCTTCTCGAGCATGCCCCACACGGGGAAGTTGAACGCATTGACCTGCAACGCGACCCCGGGGACTGACGTGTACACGTGCTGTCCGACAAACGTGCCGCCCTTGCCGATGGGTTCGACGTCGCCGTCGACGAGGAGATATCCGTCCGGGAGCTCGCGCCTGCCCCGACTGCTGAAGGCGAATGTCGTGCCGATCCCGCCGTCGATGTCGCCGGTCCCGTCGCGCCGAGTCGCACCGGTGGCCAGCGAAAGCTCGTGGTACGCATCCTTGTGGGCGTCGAGATACGTGGCCAGCTCCTTCAACGCTTCGGCGCGCTCCTGGAACGTGAGACGCCGCAACGCGGGGCCGCCGGCACGCCGCGCGTGGTCAACCATCGCTCGCGTGTCGATGCCGGTGGTCGACACCCGCGCGACCGGATCACCCGTTGCCGCGTCGACCACCACCGCACCCTCGTCCGGGGCCGTGTACCACTCGCCGGCGGCGTAGCTTGCGAGCATCTCAGGCATTCGATGGACTCTAATGCCGAGCTTGCGAACCGAACATACGTTCGCTACACTGACGTCCCGCCTCGGCGCTCCTGCTTTCCGTCCCAGTAGGCGGCGGCCTTTCCAGTGAGGAGCGATGTCCGATTCCCTGTCCGCCGCTCTGGCGACACTTCGATCCCGGTACGGTCCCCAGGCGCTTCGCCGTGGCGGGCCGCCGGAGGAGGCGGGCGCATGGTCCACCGCGGTTCCGGTCCTCGACGGGGTGCTCACCCCTGGTGGGCTTCCTTCTGGCCGGGTCACCCTGCTTGCCGCCGCCGGACGTGGGCCTTCGGGCCGGCTGACGCTGCTGCAGTCGCTCGCCGCGCTGGCCAGTCGCTCGCATGACACCGGCTATGTGGATCTCGCGGGCACGCTCGATCCCGGTTTCCTCGCCGACCTTGGGGCGGATCTCGACGCCTGCCTGGTGATCTCCCCCGGGCCGGCGAGGTGGGAGCGAGGGTTGGTCATGGCGCGCGCCCTGGTGGCCGCGGGCATGCCGTGGGTGGGAGTGGCGCTCAGCGGGGACCAACCCCGGCCGTCGCTCTGGGAGCACGCTCTCGCGGCACTCGCCGAAGCGGTTGCCAAGCGTGGTGCCATCTGCGTCATAGCCGCTCCGGCGCCGGTCGCGGCGCCGCTTCGCCACGCCTCGTCGCTCACGCTCGTCTGCACGGCCGCGGGCTGGCAGCGCGCCAATGGCGATGTGGCCGGGCTGCGGGTGCGGCTCACCACCGCCAAGAGCAAGCTCGGCGCACCTGGTGCGGAGGCCACCGTGCTGCTCCGTTATCCCCGCCCCTACGCCGCCGCCGAGGTGGTCGGGTTGCCCAGCGTGGTCGTCCCGCGGTTGCAGCCGATCGTCCTGCCCATCCCGGATGTGGCCGGCGTGGCGGCTCGAGGTTGAGGTGCGCGTTCTCTGTGCACGCCATCCGCACCTCGGCCTGCTGGCGGCTCTTCGCCGCTATCCGGAGTTGCGCGGAGAGCCGGTGATCCTTGGCGGTGCTCCTGAGTTGCGACTTCCGGTTGTCGCCGCTTCGGAGGCGGCGCAGGTGGCCGGGGTCCGGGTGGGGCAACCGCTTCGCCAGGCGCAGCAGCACTGCCCAGCCGCTGTGTTCGTGCCCCTCGATCCCGACGGGGTCACACGGTTGCGCGCCGCCGTCTGCGCCGAGCTCCACCGGCTCTCGCCCACGGTGGAGGCCGGTGACGAGGAGGCATTCGGCGATCTCTCCGGTCGCCACGCAGAGTTTTCCGACGAAGCCGCCTGGGCGTCCGCCCTGGCGCGCGGACTGCGCGGCGTGCTCGATGCGGAGATCGCCGTGGGCGTCGCGGGATCGCGATTCGTCGCCCGCCTGGCGGCGCTTTCGAGCCATCCCGGGCGGATCCGCCGGGTTCGCTCCGGCGACGAAGCCCTTTTCCTGGCGCCGCTGCCCCTCGACGTGCTCCCCGACGATCCGGCGATCACCGCCCGGCTCGCGGCCTTCGGGCTCGACTGTCTCGGCGCGGTGGCCGGCCTGGGTCCCGCCGACCTGCAGCGACAGTTCGGTCCCGATGGGCTCCGCCTGTACCGGCTGGCGCGTGGTGAGGACAGCGGAGGAATCCACCCGGTGCCGGTGCAGCGGGCATGGAGTGAGCGGCTCGTGCTCGACGGCGCCACCGGGGATCTCGAGATTCTGCTTCGAGGCGTCCGGCAATGCGCCACCGCGCTCGGTGGCCGCCTCACCGCCGAGGCTCTTGCGGCCGGTGATGTGAGCGTGGTGTTCGAGGTCGAGGAGGCCGAGGCGATCTCGGCCTCGGTGGTGCCTGCGGCACCCTCGGGCAACGCTGGAGAGCTCTGGACGGCGGCGCTCGGCCTCCTCGGTGAGCTCAAGCCCCAGGCGCCGGTGGCAGCTGTCCGGCTTGGCGTGAGCCGGCTGACCCCGGCGGCCGGGCGGCAGGCTGATC
>JBAPOS010000025.1:0-9046 GCA_049279755.1 Candidatus Dormiibacterota bacterium
GGCGAGCATCAACCGCGTGACTATAGTCAGGACAGCTGCGGCCGTGGACCCGTGCCTGCATCCCGTTCTTGATCTTATCGGCGTCGCTGTTGGCATCAGACGATGCCGATAACGAGTGGGCTTCGACGTGATACTGTCGATGTTGGCTGTCCAAATGCCTTATCTGTTAAGGGAAACGCGGAGCGAGAGGGATTCGAACCCTCGTGGCGGGTTACCCCACCAACCGCATTTCCAGGTCTCGGGAGGGAGGTGCACGCACGGGCATGGGCGGGCATCGCGTATTCAGATTTCAGTAGTCGAGGGCACCACGAGGCAGGCGAAGGCACCCTCGTTGGGACTCCGTTGGGCCTGGATTTCGGGGTCGGACGCTGAAGGTGCACCGCGACATCCACCTCAGGTGACACGACGCTGGTGTGCGCGAGGCTGACCTCGCAGGCTCCGGAGCGTCCGGTGACGACCAGGTTGTGGCGCCCCTATTTGCGGATCTCGAGCAGGCCTTCGACGTGGGAGTGACGCTAACGCGTCGAGGCCAGGTTCGCGCTCCTCGGAGGCTGGCGAGGGGCTGTGGTTCTGAACTCACCGTTTCTGAAATCGGACTCTCTATCGAGAGCAATGGCCTGGGTGGCGCGCCCCGCCAAGCTGGGCCGTCGGCGGCGTCGGTATGCCGCTCAGGAGTGCAGCCACCCTTTCGCAGGGGGCGTCCGCACCATCGACAGCCCATCAGGTCGCCGCTATCGTGCGCCTCATGACAGCAGGCTGGGAACGCCGCGCCGTTCCGCTCGCTTGGGGGATTGGGGTGTTCTGCCTAGGACTGGTGGTAGCCAGCCTGGTTCTATTGCCTCTCGACTGGACGGCGATTGATTCGGTCAGAACCGCGCGGTTGGGCTATTTCCTAGGAGCGCCGATCACCGCCCTCCTCGGCCTGTTGATCGCGATCCGTCGCCCCCGGAACTCAATCGGTTGGTTGCTGCTGGCCATTGCCGTGGCTGACTCAATCTGCCTTTTCGCCGACTTCACCGCCATCCGTGGGTTGCTAGCCGGCGCATCACCTCACTCTTGGGTAGCGTGGGCTGCCTGGCTGTACAACAACGGGTTTGGAATTGGTGCCTTATTGCTGCTCTTCGTGGTCTTCGTCTTCCCGAACGGACGGATACTGCCCGGACCGCGCTGGCGATGGGCCGCCTGGGTGGGGCTTACCGCCGCCGTTGGCCTGACTGCATCGACGATGGTTTCCGCGCAATCGGTGCAGATATCGCCTCGGCTGCCGAGTCTGACCAACCCTCTGGCGATACCCGCACTCGACAGCCTGACGAACAATAACGGCACCCTTCAAAGCCTGCTGTTCCTGCTGATTTTCCTAATTCTGGTTGCGGCGGTGGTGGTGCGCTTTCGTCGGTCGCGGGGCGTCGAACGGCGCCAGATGCGCTGGTTTGCCTATGTTGCGGCCACTGCGTTGGGAATCTTCATCTTGACCTTTACGCCGCTCCTCTCCAATGCGGGAACTGCCATCGACAACTACACCTTAGATTTTGGGCTTGTCGTCGCCCTGCCGCTCGCAATCGGGCTGGCTGTGATGAGGTACGGCCTTTACGACCTCGACGTCTTCATCAGCCGGAGCATCGTGTACGGCTCACTGGCTGTCTTCATCACTGCCGTATACGTCGGCATCGCCGTCGGGATCGGGACGCTGGTAGGGAGTGGGGGCAAACCCAACCTGGGGCTGTCGATCCTGGCCACGGCGATCGTGGCGATCGGCTTCCAACCGGCACGCGAGCGCGTGCAGAAAGTGGCCAACCGGCTCGTGTACGGGAAGCGGGCGACGCCGTACGAGGTGTTGAGCGAATTCTCGGGACGGGTCGCAGAGACGTATGCAGCCGATGAGGTGCTGCCGCGGATGGCGCGGGTGCTCCAGGAGGGAACGGGTGCGGAGTCGGCGACGGTGTGGCTGCGCGGGATGGCCGAACTCCGACCCGCGGCCACGTATCCGAACGGGATCGCCACCCATCGGTCCGTGCCGATGAGCAACGGGACGCTGCCGGCGTTCGACGACGCGACGCGGTTGGTGGAGGTGCGCCACCAGGGGGACCTGCTCGGCGCCTTAAGCGTGACCAAGCGGCGCGGCGAAACGCTGACGCCGATCGAGCAGAAGCTAGTCGACGATCTCGCCCACCAGGCCGGGCTGGTGCTCAAGAACGTGGGCTTGAGCGCTGACCTGCAGTCGCGCCTCGACGAGTTACGTGCCTCACGGCAGCGTCTGGTGCACGCACAGGACCTGGAGCGTCGGCGCCTGGAGCGGGACCTCCATGACGGTGCCCAGCAACACCTTGTGGCGCTGAAGGTGAAGCTGGGTCTGGCGGAGATGCTCCTGAGCCGGGACCCGGTGAAGGCGGCGGCGACCCTGGAGCAGCTCAAGGGGGACGCCGACGAGGCCCTGGAGACCTTGCGCGATCTGGCACGCGGGATCTACCCGCCGCTGCTCGCCGACAAGGGCCTGGTGGTGGCGCTGGAATCGCAGGCACGCAAGGCGACGGTGCCCGTCACCGTCGACGCCGAAAGGATTGGTCGATATCCGCAGGACATCGAATCGGCTCTCTACTTCTGCACGTTGGAGGCGCTCCAGAACGTGCAGAAATACGCCTCTGCGTCAGCAGTCAGAGTGCGCTTGCGGGAGGACGGCGGCCACGTTCATGTCGACGTCATCGATGATGGTCGCGGCTTCGACCTGAGCATCGTCAGGCGCGGTGCCGGCTTGACAAATATGGAGGACCGCCTCGACGCGCTCGGAGGGAGTCTGCACCTTGAATCGACCCTGGGCAGCGGAACCACGCTCCGCGCCGCAGTGCCCGTCCCCCACGCGGCGCTGCTGGCGAGTTAAGCGTGTCCGGGCCACTGGGCTCAAGGAACAATGTGGCACGCTGGCATGGCTCACGCTCCATTGACACGAGTCGCGTGTCAACCTCTTTCGGTAGCTTCGGAGCATCCCGGAGGATCGCGACAAGCACGTGGGCGGAATCGTTACGTGGTCGGCCGGCGGCCTCGGCCGCGTGACTGCGATCGGTCAAGAACTCCTTTCGACGAGCGGCCGCCAGACGTCCCGCGATAGAAGTCCCCAACAGCCGTGCAGTTGGCAACCGATGGGCACGCAAGGTCCAACAAAATCGCGCCCCCGTCGCCCCAGACGGATCGGGTGTGGTCACAACGCTCCAGATGGTCCCGTTCCACGTCTCCGCAAACGGCGCCTCAAGACTGGAACCGTTGATATTAGTAAAGCCCGCGGCAGTGCAAGCTGTCGCCGATTGGCATGCCACGGACTCCAGACCATCGCCGTACAGCGGCGAAGGATTCGGGGGGTTCCCCTCGTAGACGAGCACTACCCACTTCTCTGAAGGTACGGCTTCGACGGCAAAGGTCTCTCGTCCGCCGGCTCCGACCGGCGGAACCGCCATTGCCGCCAGTCCCCCCATAGCACCGACCTATCGCGCTGTCACCGCCACCACCTTCGGCGCTCCCGGTCTCGGTGATGGTGAGCATGCTGTCCGAAGCACTCGTCGAAAGACACCCTTCCTCAACATAAAGCGTCACATTCGACGCCACCGTGAAGCTCGGGAGCGTCATCGGCCCGGTCCCGTACGTCTCCGGGATCAAGACCGTAGCGCCGGCTGGCGCCCCTCCGTCGAGGAAAGGAGGCGTCGGCGCGGGAGTGCTCGGCACTGTGCTCGACGCTGTGGGTGTGGGAAGGGAGACGGCTCTAGACGGGTACTCGTAGACGCGAGTCATTGGGTGTGCGTTGGGTCTATGGCGCGAAAGCCGGGTGTAGCCTGATCATACTTCGCTTGCTTTCAGGGCCGATATCCCATACTGTATAAGCGAATTCCGGAGCGAGAGGGATTCGAACCCTCGTGGCGGGTTTCCCCACCAACCGCATTTCCAGTGCGGCGCCCTCGACCAACTAGGCGATCGCTCCTCCCCGATTGTATCCGTGCCCCTCGGACAGCTCCCTTCGGAACCTGGGCGGCGTTTTGCCCGAAGCGCGCCCCGGGTATCTACCATCAGAACCGTATTTCGCCTCAGGGGAGAACCTCCGCCATGTGTGTCCTCTTCGCCTTCCTTCTGTTCACAGCCCTGCTTTTCGGTTTGGGCTTCGCGCTCCACGTCCTTTGGTGGATCGCCTTCATCTTCCTGATCTTCTGGCTGATCGGGCTGGCCTTCCGACCACGCGGAGGACGCTGGTACTACTGGTAACTGGGACGGCCGGACTGCGTCCGCCGATCGGGCGAAACGAGGCCCGTCCCTATACTCGACGCTCCCGGAGAGGTGTCCGAGTGGTTGAAGGTGCCGCTCTCGAAAAGCGGTGTGGTTTATAGCCACCGTGGGTTCGAATCCCACCCTCTCCGCCGGCGCGAGCTCAGCGTCCGGCAGGTCGTGATGCGCTCATCGCGAACTGAGCCGTCCCGTCCCACAGCCGACCTGGCTCAGGTTGGGTCGTTGGGGTCGGGCGGGATCAGACGCAGCTGTTCCTGCTCGCTTGCCGAGATCGCTCTGGTCGTGAGCGGCACCCCGGCAAGCGGCGCCTGTGAATAGTTGAAGGCGCTGCTGTAGTCGTAGGCCTGGGCATCGGTGGTGGCCAGCGGAGCAAGGCTGAAGGTGTGCTCGATGTACGCGAGGATCGAGGCGTAGGAGGCGACTCCGGGGTCCGTATAGGACGCCTTCGCGTAAGGCGAGATGATCACCATGGGGACGCGTATTCCCAGCCCGGGGGGCGGAGCTACGTGGTCATAGAAGCAGCCACAGTCGTCCCAGGTCAGGAAGATCGCGGTTGTACTCCAGTCCGGGCCGTTCTCGATAGCACTCACCACCGATCCGATCCAGTTGTCCCCCACGGCCATCGAATCGCCGTTGTGCTGCGAGTTTGTTTGGTTGGGCGTCACCAAGGAAACGGACGGAAGGTTCCCGGCTTGAGCGTCGTTGATGACCTGGCTGTTGGCAACCATGTTCGCCTTCTGCTTCTCGAGGCACTGGCCGAAGGTCGGACAGATCGCCCAACCGTACCCGCTGTTATTCCCCTGGGTCGAGCCATTCGGCAGACCCACATACAGCTTCCAAGTCAACGCGGCGGCGTCCAAGCGATCCATGATCGTCGGCACGTATTGAACCGGGGAGGTGCGGTAGGGACCGTACCCGTCCTGAGCGGGAATGCAGGCGGGAACCTTGCTGAGCCGTCCGGTCGAGGACCTCCAGCTCGCGTCGTCGCCGGAGTCACAACCCCACCCCGGACCAAGGCTTCCCTTGGTGCCAGGGCTCGGTATGAGACTACCTGTGAACCCGTCGAGGTTCGAGCTGACAGCCTCGAGGTGCGAAGCCCAGGACGGTACAAGGTCGTCTTCGAATGTGCGGTCTGAGATCGCGAAACGGGTCGCCAGTGCCGCCACGTTCGGGATCTGCGAGGGCTGGAACTGTGAGTAGCATCTGTACGCCGCTGACTTCGCGCAACCGGACAGGCTCGAGAAACCGTTCATGGCGCCGTGGTTGACGGCTTTGATTTGGTCATTGCCCAGATGCGCGACGTTGGGAATGACGTCGGTTGCCGTCGCCAGCGGAATCGTGCCGCCAGTGGAGAGCCGGCCAGTGGTAGCGCCATCGCACCGACCAGTCTCGACGCAGAAAGCTCCGAGGACGTTGTCGAACGAATGATTCTCCTGGAGGATGTAGACGATGTGTTGGATCGGCGAGCTCGCCTTTGTTACCACGGGTGTCGCGACCAGAGCGCCGGCTGCGAGGGAAGCCAGCGAGGCGGCAATCAGCAGCCGGAAGCCCACGTCGATCGGTCGTGCGTTCTTGAGGATGAGGTGGTCCCTTCTGACCCGAGCGTCGGCCTCCCACCCTCACATCGCGTCGTCCGATTTGCCTGTACGGTCGCCACCATCCTCCGCGGCTCAGCGGTTGTCAACCTCTGAGCTCAGAGAGAGCCGGCGACCCTTTGCGCGGCGGCCTGCACCTGCGAATCCATGTCAGCTCCGGACTTGCTGCCCGACGTGACGTTGAGCACGACCAGGTAATTGTCCTTGACGAACGCGTAGGTGGCCGAGTTCGTGTCGATCTCCTTGATCGCCGCACTCCCCAGGCCCGAGACCGCGGTCGCGTTGCTGCCACTCCCCGAGGCCTGCCCACTCAACGCAGCGGCGATCCCAGCCTGCAATGCGGCCTGGCCGACAAATCCTGGGAACGGCTCCACGACGATCACCCCGCCACCACCGCCGCTGCCGCTGGCGTCCGAATAGACGCAGGTGGTGGTTGACGAGCAGCCGCCTGAGAGAGCACTCACGTTGGGGTCGCCGCTGATGGTCTGGACATCCGAGGCGCTCAGCAGCGTATTGGCGGCCGGTGCCGATTTGCCACTCCCGGCATTCAGCCCGGGAATGTTCGGCAGGGTCAGGCCGCCGGTCGACGGGGTGGGCGTCGAACCGCTGGACGATCCGCCGCACCCGGCGATCCCGACGATTGCGCCGGCCGTCACGGCTCCGATGAGGAATTGCCTTATGGCCATCGATGTCCTCGGTGTCATGCGCCAGCGCTCCCTCCGCGCTGGATCGTCGCAGATCATAGCGAGCGCAATGATCAATTCACTCGCGTTACCAGATCGGGAAAACGACTTCACCTTGGTACAGTCGAAGCGATGACGTTCGTCACCCACGCGTGCCTGGGAGTGCTGTTGCCGTGATCCACGGAGGCGCATTCATGGGCGGCAAACGGGAGCGACCGTCCGGCCGGGTCTCGAACCGCCGGCTCCTCCGCCAGACCGCCGGCCTTTTCAGGGCCCACCGGCTGGGTGTGGCGGCGATCGCCTTCCTGGTGATCATCACCGCCGGGGCCGGTGTGGTCAATCCGATCCTCATCAAGGTGGTGTTCGACACCGCCCTCTTCCCGACCAAGCTCGTCAACGGCAAGCCGGTCGCCCTCCCACCCGTGCTCCCGCTTCTCGAGCTGCTGGTCGGGATCATGGTCGGGATCAGCATCGTCACCGGTGCGATCGGCGTGCTCCAGACCTACGTCACCAACCGCGTGGGGCAGCGCGTGATGGAGGAGCTGCGCAACCGCCTCTACGAGCACCTGCAGGGGATGTCGCTGCGCTTCTTCACGGGAACGAGGACCGGGGAGATCCAGTCCCGGCTCACCAACGACGTCGGCGGCATCCAGTCGGTGGTCACCGACACCGCGACCTCGCTCCTCTCCAACGTGGTGACGTTGCTGAGCACGCTGGTCGCGATGCTCTTTCTCTCCTGGCAGCTCACCGTGCTCTCACTGGCGATCACCCCCCTGTTCGTCTACTACACCTACCGCGCCGGCAAGGTGCGCCGCCAGATCACCATGCAGGCGCAGGAGTCGAAGGCGGAGATCAGCGCGATCACCGAGGAGACGCTGTCGGTCTCCGGCATGCTCCTCGCGAAGGTCTTCGGCCGGGGACCCGAGGAGGTCGTGCGCTTCCGCAAGGAGAACCACAGGCTCGCCAACCTCGCCATTCGCCAGGAGATGATCGGGCGGGCGCTCTTCGCGGTCATCGGTGCCTTCTTCAGCAGCGCCCCCGCGCTCGTCTACCTGATCGGCGGATTCGTGATCGCCGGCAGCCACGGGCACAACGCGTCGATCACCGCGGGCACGATCGTCGCGTTCACCACGCTGCAGAGCCGCCTCTTCTTCCCCATCGGCAGCATGCTGTCGGTGTCCATCGAGATCCAGGCAAGCCTGGCGTTGTTCGAGCGCATCTTCGACTACCTCAAGATGCCGCACGACATCGTCGATGGGCCGGATGCACGCGCGGTCGCAGCGAGTGACATCAAGGGTGACGTTCGCCTCAAGAACGTCTACTTCCGCTACGACCGTGGCAGCTTCGGGCCGATGACCGAACCGACACCACGCCCGGCGACGGTGGTCCTGGACACGAACGGCCACGCCCCGGATGAAAGCGACCCGGTTCCGAACGAGGTCCGTCGCGACTGGGCGCTCGAGGACGTGAGCTTCGAGGTCAAGCCCGGGCAGCTCGCCGCGATCGTCGGGCCGAGCGGCGCGGGCAAGACGACGATCTCGTACCTGATCCCGCGCCTCTACGACGTCACCAGGGGAGCCGTGCTTCTCGATGGCCTGGACGTCCGCGACTACACGATCGCCTCGCTCGCCGGCGCGATCAGCATGGTCACCCAGGAGACCTACCTCTTCCACGCCTCGGTGCGGCGCAATCTCACCTACGCCAAGCCCGACGCCACCCAGGAGGAGCTCGAGGCCGCCGCCCGCGCGGCGTTCATCCACGATCGCATCGTCGCTCTCGACGACGGCTACGACACGCTCGTCGGGGAACGCGGCTATCGGATGTCCGGCGGCGAGAAGCAGCGCCTGGCGATCGCGCGAGTCGTGCTCAAGGCCCCCCGCGTGCTCATCCTCGACGAGGCGACCTCAGCCCTCGACACCACCAGTGAACGGCTCGTGCAGGCAGCCCTCGAGCCACTGCTCACGGGCCGGACCACCATCGCGATCGCGCACCGGCTCTCCACCATCCTGGCCGCCGACGTGATCTTCGTGGTCGATCGCGGCCGGCTCCTCGAGCAGGGCACCCACGCGGAGCTCCTGCGCCGCGGCGGCGCCTACGCCAAGGTCTACGAGCAGCAGTTCCAGGGCGGCCGCGTTGAGGCGGTCTGCGAGGACGGCATGGTGCTCGCAAGCGGGGAAGTCGTCGCCGCCACGCCGGCAGCGTAGAAGGCCGATTTGCCGCATCGCCGAGACGCTGTCGTCGTCGGCAGCGGCCCCAACGGCCTGGCGGCGGCCGTGGAGCTCGCGCTCAACGGCGCCTCCGTGCTCGTCGTCGAGGCCGCCGAGACGATCGGGGGCGGGACCCGAACCGCGGAGCTCACGCTCCCGGGGTATCGCCACGACGTCTGCTCCGCTGCGCACCCGCTCGGCATTCTCTCGCCGTATCTCTCCACGCTCCCCCTCGCGGAACACGGGCTCGCCTGGCTCCAACCATCCGCGTCGGTTGCGCATCCGCTCGACGGAGCAC
>JBAPOS010000026.1:0-19878 GCA_049279755.1 Candidatus Dormiibacterota bacterium
CGCGGACTGCTGCTGGGAGTGGCGCTGACCCGCGACGTGGCGCGTGATGTCGCCGCCGCGGCGCTGAACGAAGGCCTGATCGTCAACGCCATCGGCGAGCGCACTCTGCGCCTGGTCCCGCCATTGATCATCACCCGCGACGAGGTCGACCTGGCCGTGCAGCGTCTGAAAAGAGCATTCGACTCGGTGGCCGTTCCGGCCGGCGACGCGTGAGCGCGAGCGCGACGCGGGTCATCGGTCCCGCCGCGAAGCCTGCGCGCCACCGCACCATCCTCGCGCTGGTGCGAGGCGGTGTGATTCGGACCCAGGAGGACCTGGTCGCGGAGTTGCATCGCAGGCGGTTCCCGGTCACGCAGGCGACGGTGAGCCGCGACATCCGCGAACTCGGCCTTCTCCGCGTCCACGACGAGGCCGGGGCGCGCTACATGGCGCCCGTTGCGGAGCTCGACGTCGAGCAGACCATGCAGCGGCTTCGTAACGCGATCCGGGAGCACGTCCAGGGAATCGAATTCGTCGACCTGTTCGGCATCGTGCACACCGCACCTGGGTGCGCGCCGCTGGTTGGTGGCGCGCTCGACGGATCGCGCTTCGAGGAGGTCGCCGGAACCATCGCCGGCGATGACACGGTGCTGGTGATCGCCCGCTCGAGGCCGGCGGCGCAGCGTCTCCTCATTCGCCTCAACTCGATGTCCGAGGAGGACGCGTGAGCGCGCGCGAACGCTGCGTGCTTGCCTACAGCGGTGGCCTCGACACGTCCGTCGCGATCCGCTGGCTCCAGGAGGAGCTCGGTTATGAGGTCATCACGCTCACCGCGGACCTCGGCGAGTCGAAGGACGTTGACGCGGTCGCCACCCGCGCGCTGCGCACCGGCGCGCTGAGCGCGCACGTCGCCGACGCACGCAGGGTCTTCGTCGACTCGTTCTGCTTTCCGACACTTGCGGCCGGTGCACTCTACGAGGGCGTGTACCCGCTCGCCACCGCGCTCGCGCGCCCTCTCATCGCCAAGCTGCTCGTTGACGTGGCCCGCGAGGAGGGTGCGGTCGCGGTGGCGCACGGCTGCACCGGCAAGGGCAACGACCAGGTGCGTTTCGATGTCGCCGTCGGCGCGCTCGCCCCCGAGCTTCGCGTGGTCGCACCGGTGCGCGACTGGGACATGGGGCGGCCCCAGGAGCTCGACTACGCCAGCAGGCACGGCATCGAGGTTCCCGTGACCAGGGCGTCCCCGTACTCCGTGGACGCGAACCTCTGGGGTCGCAGCATCGAGGCCGGGGTGCTCGAGGATCCGTGGATCGAGCCCCCCGGCGACGTCTTCGAGTGGACAGCCGACGAGCACGCCGCGGCTGTCGTCGTGGAGATCGGGTTCGAGCGTGGCGTCCCGGTGTCGCTCGACGGCCGGAGGTTCCCGGGCGATCGGCTCGTCGCCGAGCTGAACGCGACCGCCGGAGCACGTGGCATCGGTCGCATCGACCATGTTGAGAACCGTCTTGTCGGCATCAAATCACGCGAGGTGTACGAGGCGCCGGCGGCGCTCACCCTGCATGTCGCGCACCACGCGCTCGAGAGCCTGACGATCACCCGCGACGTTGCGCGATTCCTGCGCATTGTCGGCGACGAGTGGGCGCGACTTGTGTATGACGGTCTCTGGTTCTCGGCACTACGCACGGCGCTCGACGCCTTCGTCCAGCAGACCCAGGTGCACGTCACCGGCGTGGTGCGCATGCGTCTCCAGGGCGGGGTCGCCGCGGTCGTCGGCAGGCGTGCGGAGCGATCGCTGTACAGCAACGCCCTCGCGACCTACGACCGCGTCGGTGACACCTTCGATCACGCCGCGGCGCGCGGTTTCATCGAATTGTTCGGCCTGCCGCTGCGCACCCAGACGCGCGTGCAGGGCGCGCTCGAGGACACGGCACCACTCCACGTCGAGCGGCGCACCCAACGACGTGGCGACGCCTGACGGGCGGCCGCGCGGCAGCGCGCGCACAGCCAACGCCGGGGCTGGTCGCAAGGTCTGGGCCGGTCGCCTCAGCGCACCGACGTCGGAACGGGTCGAGCGATACACGTCGAGCCTCGCCGTCGACCTGCGTCTCGGCGCCGACGATGTCGCCGGGTCGCGTGCTCACGCTCGGATGCTGCGCGGCATCGGCGTGCTGACAGTCGCGCAGCATCGCGCCATCGACACGGGACTGCGCGCCATCGCAGCCGAGCTCTCCGGCGACGTGTTCGCTGTGTCGCCCGAGGATGAGGACATTCACACCGCGGTGGAACGCCGGCTGTTCGAGCTCGCGGGACCGGTGGCAGGCATGCTGCACACCGGGCGAAGCCGCAACGACCAGGTGGCGACCGACCTGCGCATGTGGGCACGACGGGAGTGCAGCGATCTGCTGGTCGCGCTCGCAGGATTGCAGGAAGCGCTGGTAAGGCGCGCGGCCGAACACCGCACCGCGCCGATGCCCGGGTACACCCATCTTCAGCGCGCGCAGGTGGTCTCACTCGCGCATCACCTGCTCGCCTATGTCGAGATGTTCGCGCGCGATGCGCTCCGCCTCGGGGCGGCGCGTCGTGCCTGCGACGAGCTTCCCCTCGGCAGCGGAGCGCTCGCCGGCTCGACGTTGCCGCTCGATCGTGACCGGGTGGCCCACCTGCTCGGCTTCGAACGCGTCGCCGCCAACAGCATGGACGCCGTCGCCGACAGGGACTTCGCCGTCGAGATCGCCGCCGCCTGCGCTCTCACCATGATCCACTGCTCCCGGCTCGGCGAGGAGCTGGTGCTGTGGTCGAGTGCCGAGTTCGGTTTTGCGAGCCTTCCCGACAGCCACGCCACCGGGTCGTCGCTGATGCCCCAGAAGAAGAATGCCGACGTCGCGGAGCTGGCCCGGGGCAGGAGCGGGCGCGTGATCGGGGACCTGGTCGCGCTGCTCACCGTCCTGAAGGGCCTGCCCCTCAGCTACAACCGCGATCTGCAGGAGGACAAGCAACCGCTCTTCGACTCGGTTGACACCGCGGGCGCCACGCTGTGGATGCTCACCGAGGTCGTCACAGTCGTGCGCTTCGACGTCGAGGCGATGCGCCGGGCGGCCTCCGACCCCGCACTCCAGGCCACCGACGTTGCGGAGCACCTCGTCGCCCGGGGCGTGCCCTTTCGCGAAGCGCACGCGATCGTCGGCGCGCTGGTGGCGCGTACGCTGGCCGAGGGGCGAACGCTCGCCGAACTCGAATTCGACGAGTGGCGGGCGGCCTCGGATCGCTTCGACCCGAGCGTCCGGGAGCTGTTCGATCCCGACGCGGCGCTCCGCCGCCGCGACGTTCCCGGAGGTCCGGGTCCGCGCTCGGTGACCCGGCAGCTCACCCGGGGGCGGGCACTGGTGGCGCGCACCCGAAAGGCCGCCGCCGGCGGCTGAGTTCGCGAGCGATCGTATCCTGACGCCGTGACCCGGCCAACCCTGATCGTCGGCGATGTCCAGGGAGACGTCGACCGGCTCATCGACGCGCTCGAGCCCTATCCCGACGACGAGGTCGACACGGTCTTCCTCGGTGACTTCTTTCAGGGAGGCGAGCCCGGTGCCGGCGGCGGGGCGGCGGCCGCGACGCTTGCCATGGAGCGCCGCAACGCGCGCTCGGTGCTCGGCAACCACGACCTGTTCCTGCTGGTGATGCTCGAGCGATCTCGAGGCGGCGACCAGCTCGGCGCCTGGCGGACGCGCGACGGGCTGAGCATCGAGGACCTCTGGCTCAGCCGTCGTGGCGACTGGGCGGACCTCGATGCCGTCGCATCGAATGCGCAGCTCGAGGCGTGGTTGCGTTCGCTCCCCTTCCTGGTCGAGCTCGAGGATGGCACCCTCGCCCAGCACACCGACGACGACCGCTACGCCGAGATCGGCGCCACCGTCGATGCCGTCAACGCGGCGGTGCGCGCCTGGCTGGCAACCCGGGGCGGGGCGTTCCAGGCGCTTCGCTACACCATCGGGCGGCACGGCTTCGACGACCCCGAGCGGCTGGGACGATATCTCGAGCACTTCGGTGTGCGGCGGGTCGTGCACGGGCACACCCCGCACTGGGACGAGGTGCCGATCTCGTTCCACGGCGGCCTCGCAGTCGGGTACGACGGCAGGTTCTCGCGCTTCTGGGGTCGCGCCGAGGGTGAGGAACCGGGCCCGATCGGCGCGACCGTGGCCATCCTGCCGCCGCTTCCGGTGCCCGCCGGGTGAACGGCCGCGCCGTCAGGGGTGCCGGCTGAGCATCGCTCCCAGGCGCGCGATTGGCGGCTCCTGCCCCGCGGTGACGTAGGCGGTCACCACCAGCGAGAGCAGCAGCACCTTGAGCGCGTGAAATGGGGCGGCCGCCGGCTCCTCCACCACCAGGCCGGAGAGCGCGATCCCGTCAATGGCGCTCAGGATGGCGCCGGCGAGCTCGGGTGGGGACACCAGTGAGTAGGCGGGGAGGCGTCCGAGCACCTGACGGACCTCGATCTCGATCTCGCCCGCCATGTGGGCCCGAAGCCGGGCGCAGCGATCGCGGAGCGCCGGGCTGCTCAGGCTGACCGTGTAGAGGTCGAGGAGCAGGCGGAAGAACTCCGGTTGATCCGAGCACCGTGCCTCGGCATGGTCGAGACCGGTGACGATCCGCTCGAGCGGGTCCTCCACGGCTTCGACCACCGCCTTCCAGTCGGCGATCATCTCGCGCTCGGTCACCACCACCACCTCGAGGAGCAGCTCCTCCTTCGACTCAAAGTAGTAGTGGAGCAGTCCCGGCGCCACCCCCGCCTCGCGGGCGACGTCCTTGAGGGAGGTCTCCGCATACCCCTGGCGGCCGAGCACCGCAGCCGCCGCGCGGACGATCTGGCTTCTCCTGCCGGCCTCGTCGATGTCGGCGTCCCCGGCTGCCGTCGCCTCGCCAGTGCCGATCGCGGCGATGTTTCTCACGCGTTCAACCTGACCGGAAATGCTAAACCGGCCGGCGCGTCCCGAACCGCCGAGATGTCAGGTCACCGGCTTGTGAAAGCCGATGCCGATGGCTCCGGGCCCGCTGTGGCAGCCCACCACGGGACCGACCACCGTCAATGCCGGCTCCCTCGAGACCAGCGGACGCATCCGTTCCACCAGCTCTGCCGCGACCCGCGGCCGGTCGGCATGGGCGATGACGACCTCGGCTCCGCCCCAGGCCGCCGCTGCCCGCTGGCACTCCTCGACGACGCGGTCGATGGCTCGAGGGTAGGTGCGCACCCGTCCGACCGGCTCGATGACGCCGTCGCGGATCTCGAGGATGGGCTTGATGTCGAGCATGGAGCCGAGCAGCGCGCGAGCTCCGCCGATGCGGCCGCCGCGCCGGAGGTACTCGAGGGTCTCGACGGTGAAGAGGACCTTCTCGGTGCTGCGCACAGCAACCACGGCCGCCTCCACCGTGGCGGCGTCACCGCCCGCCTCGATCACCTGCACCGCCTCCAGGACCGCCGCGTAGTGGCCCACCGCCACGCTCCGCGTGTCGATCACCCGGATGTCCAGGTCGGGGAGCGTCGCCCGCGCCTGGGTCGCCGACGCGTACGTCCCGCTGAGGTCGGCGGAGATGGTCGTGCAGACGATGGCGCTGCCGTCGGCCCCGAGCTCCCGGAAGACGTCCTCGAATTCGGCGGGCGTGGGCTGAGAGGTTCGCGGGAACGGGCCCGGGGCGGCCAGCCGCGCATAGAACTGCTCGGCGGACATGTCGACGCCGTCCGCGAAGGTCTCATCGCCGAAGATCACCTTGAGGGGGACGACGCGCACGGTATGAGCGGCGCGAAATGCCGGATCGAGGTCGGCCGTGCTGTCGCAGACGAGATGGACCGAGGGCATGGCGCCGTAGCCTACCGCGCCACCAGCCGTCTCGCCCGGTGCTCACCCCGGTCCTCGGCGATCAAGAGGGCTCCGAGCAGTGACCGTTCCTCGCCCAGGGTGCCGCGTGCGATCGCCGGCTGAGGCTGGAGGTGCAGATATCGCTGGACGGTCTCCATCAGCGACGGCGAGAACCGGCTCCAGCTCGCGCACACTCCGCCTCCGAAGATCACCGCGTCGGGATCGTGCACGGCGGTGACGTTCACCGTCGCCAGGCCGATCCACCGGCCGACCTCCTCCCATGCCTCGGGGTCACTCAGGTGCTCGGCAGCGATGCCGTAGCGACGGGCGATCGCGCGCCCGCTTGCCAGCGCCTCGAGGCAGCCCGCGCCGCCGCAGTGACACGGCGGCCCGCCGAGCCATGCGGGCCACAGCACCATGTGCCCACCCTCGGTGTCATGCCTGCCGACCACGATCCGCCCGTCGCGGACGATGCCGCAGCCGATACCGGTCGATACCGTCCAGTAGACAACCGTTCGATGACCGGCGCCGGCCCCGAGGCGCGCCTCCGCGATCGCCGCGCAGTTGGCGTCGTTCTCGACCACCACCGGGCAGTCGAAGCGCTGGCCGAGCAGGTGCGCCAGGTCCAGGCCGTGCCACGACGCCGGCATCCCCGGCGGGTTGCGCAAGGCCCCCGAGGCGCGGTCGAATGGCCCCGGCGCGGAGATGGCGATCGCCTCGGGAAGCACGCCGCCCATGACCCCCTCGATCAGCCCCCGGAGCGTGCTGAGCGGAGAATCGATCGGGGTCGGGATCCGCCGGACGCTTCCGATGGCGCTGTCGCGTCCGGCGGCGGCCGCGATCTTGGTGCCGCCGATGTCGAGCAGCGCGATCACGTGGCGATGATGCCTACACTCGCCGCCATGCTGCTCGCGATCGATGTCGGCAACACCAACATCGTGGTCGGGGTGTTCGACGGCGACCAGCTCATCGCCGACTTCCGGATCCACACCGATGACCGCCTCACCGGCGACGAGCTCGGCCTGGTGCTCGTCGACCTGCTTCGGCGCCGTGATCTGGCCCCGGCGCAGGTCAGCGCGGTGGTGGTGAGCAGCGTGGTCCCGACCCTCGCCCGGAGCATCGACGAACTGTCCCACACCTACTTCGAAACGACGCCGATGATGGTCGGCCCCGGAACGCGGACGGGGATCCGCATCCACTACGACGACCCCCGGCGGGTGGGCGCCGACCGCATCGCCAACGCGATCGCGGCGCACCATCTCTACCGGGGGCCGGCCATCCTCGTGGACTTCGGCACCGCCACGACCTTCGACGCCATCGATGCAAAGGGGGACTACCTCGGAGGCGCGATCGCGCCGGGCATCCAGCTCAGCCACGATGCCCTGGTGAGCCACGCCGCCATGCTCATCCGGGTGGAGCTCGCCGCCCCCAGCGAGGCGATCGGCCACTCCACCACCGTGAGCATGCAGTCTGGCATCGTGTTCGGGTACGTCGGCCTGGTCGAGGGGCTGGTCGCCCGCTTCCGCAACGAGATGGAGGGGCGGCCGAAGGTGATCGCCACCGGCGGTCTGGCGGCGTCGCTGGCGCAGCTCATCCCGGTGATCGACATCGTCGATGAGCGCCTCACGCTGCACGGGCTGCGGCTGATCCACGAGCAGAATCGCTGATCCGAGCGGATCGGCCCCCGTACCATGGAGCGATGGCTCTCGCTGCGACCGCCCTCCGTCCCGTCCGGGTCGGCGGCCTCGAACTCTCGTCGCCGGTGCTGGTGGCGCCCATGGTCGGGATCACCGACGCGCCCTGCCGCGAGCTCTGCCGCGAATTCGGCGCCGGCCTGGTCTCGACCGAGATGGTTGCCGCCGAGGCGGTGGTGCGCAGCACCGATGCGGTCGTGCATCTGCTCGATTTCCCGGGCGAGGTGACGCCGGTCGCGGCCCAGCTTGTCGGCTGCGATCCCGGCGTGATGGCCGCTGCCGCCCAGGTCTGCGTCGAGCGGGGCGCGGTCGTTGTCGACGTCAATCTCGGGTGCCCGGTGTCCAAGGTCGTAAGCCGGGGCAGTGGCGCTGCGCTGGCGCGCGACGTGAGCGCGACCGCCCGCGTGGTCGGGGCGATGGTCGAGGCGGTCCGCGTTCCCGTGACCGTGAAGATGCGTCTCGGATGGGATTCGGCAACGATCAACGCCCCCGAGCTGGCCCGTGCCCTGGAGGACGCCGGCGCCGCGGCGGTCACCGTTCACGGCCGCACTCGCTGCCAGAAGTACGAGGGGACCGCCGACTGGGCAGAGATCGCCCGGGTCAAGGAGGCGGTCGGCATCCCCGTGTTCGGCAGCGGCGACGTGGCGGACGTCGAGACGCTGGCCGAGCGCATCGAGTCGGGGATGGTCGACGGCGTGGTGATCGCCCGTGGCATGCTCGGCAACTTCTGGCTGGTTCGCCAGGCGGTCCACCGGCTGGCAACCGGGACGCTGCTCGCCGATCTCGACTTCGCCGGCCGGATCGCGCTCGCCCGCCGTCACCTCGACCTGCTCTGCGCCTATCACGGCGATGCCCGCGCGATGCGCATCGGTCGCAAGTACGTCGCCTGGACGATCCGCGGGTGTGCGGGCGCCGCGCGGCTGCGAGCCGAGGTTCAGACCATGGACACTCGTGAACGGCTCGATGCATTGCTCGATCGCGCACTCGCGTCGGGACCGCGACCAGAGGGATGGTTTCAGCCGGTGTTTGTCAGTGGCGACGGCTAGTCGACTACAAAAAAGAAGGGCGCCTCTGGAAACCAGAGACGCCCCGAGAGGGGGGGCAGTAATAGAGATCCCCGCTGCGACCTCGCGGACGGATCATATGAACAAGAGCCAAATCCGTCAAGGAATAACGACAAGTTGTTACGCCGCGTTTGATGTTTGCTCGCCTATACTCCGGGCTCCCCAGCGCGGAGGATACCGGATACACCGCCCAAATCTCGTCGTACCAGGGAATTGAATGGACAAACCTGTGTTGCTCACGCGAGACGGTCTGGTCAAGCTTGAGAACGAATTGGAAGAGCTGCGCACGGTTCGTCGCTCCGAGGTGGCCGAGCGCATCAAGTACGCCAAGGACTTCGGCGACATCTCGGAGAATGCCGAATACGATGAGGCGAAGAACGAGCAGGGAATGCTCGAGGGTCGCATTCTCGTGATCGAGAACATGCTCCGCAATGCCGTGATCATCGAAGAGGGCAGTGAGAGCGGCATCGTGAGTGTCGGCACGACCGTCGACGTCAAGGATGACTTCGGGAAGCAGACGCTCACGATCGTCGGTCCCGCCGAGGTCGACGTTGCCGAGGGACGGATCTCGATGGAGTCGCCGGTCGGCAAGGCGTTGCTCGGTCACGGAGTCGGTGACACAGTCGATGTGATCAGTCCGGGCGGGTCTCGTCAGATCAAGATCGTCAAGATCAACTAGGGCGCCGTCGATCGCGTTCACGCGCACGCGGCGAGCCCTGCCGGGGAAGATAGGCCGCATGCCATCCGACGACCTCGTCGCCGAGCGCCGGCGAAAGATCGACGAGCTCGCCGCGCGCGGGATTCCGTCCCACGGCGTGGACTTCACGCCGACCGCGACCACGGACCAGGCGCGCCACCTGCTCACCGCGTATGAAGCGGAGCACCCGGCCGCAGACGTCGACGCTCCGGATCGTCCGCTTGTCGCCGTGGCCGGTCGGATCATGCAGCTGCGCGATCTCGGCGGTGTCGCGTTCGCGCACATCGAGGACGAGTCCGGTCGCCTGCAGGCGTGGTTTCGTGCCGATCGTCCTGGAGGTGCGCACGCGATGGTCGGTCTGCTCGACCTCGGCGACATCGTCGGGATCACGGGACCGATGACTCGCACCAAGCGCGGTGAACCGAGTGTTCTCGTCGATGCGGTCACGCTGCTGGTCAAGGCGCTGCACGCGCCTCCCGAGAAATTCCATGGACTCCAGGACCAGGAGACTCGTTACCGGAAGCGCTACCTCGACCTGCTGAGCAGCGGCGCACAGCGCCGGCACTTCGCCACCCGCACACGACTGATTCGCGCGCTGCGGGCGACGCTGGACCAGCGAGGCTTCCTCGAGGTTGAGACGCCCATCCTGCAGCCGATCCCCGGCGGCGGTCACGCGCTCCCGTTCGAGACCCACTGGAATGCGCTGCACACCGACGTGTATCTGCGCATCGCAATCGAGCTGCACCTCAAGCGTCTCATCGTCGGCGGCTATGCGCGCGTGTACGAGATCGGGCGCGTGTTCCGCAACGAAGGGCTGTCCCCGCGCCACAACCCGGAGTTCACGATGCTCGAGGCGTACCAGGCGTACGCGAACTACGACGACATGCGCGAGCTCACCGAGGCCCTGGTCACCGCCGCCGCCAACGCGGCAGGACCCCAGGTGGCCGAGGAGGAAGAGGGCGGCAGCGCACCATGCGAGGACCCGTTGCTGCGCACCGCATTCGGCCGGCCGCTCGACCTCAGGCCGCCGTATCGCGCGGCAACCATGGTCGACCTGGTGCTCGAGCACACCGGCATCGACGCTCGCACAGCCTGGGACGAGCTGCACGCGGCTGCGGCGAGCGTCGGCGTCGCGGTCGCACCCGAACTCGGCCCGGGCGCCGTGCTGCTCGAGATCTACGAGCAGCACGTGGAGAGCGAGCTCTGGGATCCGACGTTCGTGCTCGACTATCCGGCCGAGGTGAGCCCGCTGGCACGCCGCCATCGCGATGATCCCCGGTTTGTCGAGCGATTCGAGCTGATCGTCGCCGGCCGCGAGCTTGCCAACGCATTCAGTGAGCTGAACGATCCGATCGATCAGCGCGCGCGCTTCGAGGAGCAGGCCCGCCTGCGCGCCGCCGGTGACGCGGAGATCCCACCCATCGACGAGGATTTTCTCGAGGCGATCGAGGTGGGGATGCCACCCGCCGGCGGCCTCGGCATCGGTGTCGACCGGCTGGTGATGGTGCTCACCGACTCCGCGACGATCCGCGACGTGCTGCTGTTCCCGACCATGCGTCCGCAGCAACGCGGTGGGACCGCCTGATGCTGCCGATCCAGCGCATTCGCGAAGACCCCGAATCGGTTCGCGACGGCGCGCGCAGAAAAGGGGAGACCGCGCCCATCGACGAGCTGCTCGCCGTCGACAGCGAGGCACGCAGCCTGCGCACAACTGTCGAGCAGGCGCGCGCCGAGCAGCGCGTGGCATCCGCGGCCATGCGCAGCAAGCCGTCCGACGAGCAACTGGCGTCGTTGACGGCGCTCAAGCAGCGCATCCAGGATGGTGAGACGCGCCTGGCGGAACTCGATCAACGCGTCGACCAGCTCCTGCTCGAGGTGCCCAATCCCCCCCACGACAGTGTTCCGGACGGCGCCGGCCCCGAGGACAACGTCGTCACGCGGACCTGGGGTGAGCTGCCGAGCTTCGCGTTCGATCCGCTGCCGCATTACGAGATCGGTGAACGGCTCGGCGTGTTCGACTTCGAGCGAGCCGTGAAGATCAGCGGCTCGCGGTTCGTCGTGCTGCGCGGCGACGGTGCGCGCCTGCAGCGCGCCCTGACGTCGTTCATGCTCGATGTGGCGCGTGAGCACGGCTACACGGAGATCGCACCTCCGTACCTGGTGCGACGTGAGGCGATGATCGGCACCGCGCAACTGCCGAAGTTCGAGGACGAGGCGTATCACGCCGACGACGGCCTCTTTCTCATACCGACTGCCGAGGTGCCGCTGACCAACCTCTACGCGGGGGAGACTCTCGACGCCACGCAGTTGCCCATCGCCCACGTCGCACTCACGCCGTGCTGGCGTCGCGAGGCCGGTGCGGCGGGCAAGGACACGCGAGGGTACATCCGCGTGCACCAGTTCGAGAAGGTGGAGATGGTTCGCTTCACAACCCCGGAAGCGTCACTGGACGAGCTCGAGCTGATCACCGCGCATGCCGAGCACGTGCTCCAGCGGCTTGGCCTGCACTATCGCGTGCTGCTCATGTGCACCGGTGACCTGGGGTTCGCGCAATGGAAGAAGTACGACGTCGAGGTGTGGGCACCCGGGCTCCGGCAGTGGCTGGAGGTGTCGTCGTGCTCGGTGTTCGCCGACTTCCAGGCGCGGCGCGCCAACATCCGCTACCGTGCCGGGCCGGGCGAGAAGCCGCGCCACGTGCACACCCTCAACGGCAGTGCGCTCGGTGTGCCGCGCACCTTCGATGCGCTCCTCGAGACCTGTCAGCAGGAGGACGGAACCGTGCTCATCCCCGAACCCCTGCGCGCGTATCTCGGCGGGCTGGACCGTCTGACCGCACCGTGATCAACCACGAGATCGACCCGGCCTGGCTCAACGACCGCAGCGAATTTCAGCAGAACTGGGTGCACGGCCTGCGCAACCCGTCGGGACTGCACCTCCAGTACGAGCTGGATGGCGCCCTCGTCTTCACCCACTGGACGCCCGGCGACGATCACGCCGGCTTTCCCGGCTTCGCGCACGGCGGCATCATCGGCGCGGTGCTCGACGATGTCATGGGTCGGTGCTCGGCGCTCCACCGTCACTGGGTGGTCACCGGTCGCCTCGAGGTCCGCTACCGTCGCGCCGCGCCGCTCGGGACTCGGCTTCGCGTGGAGGGACGCATCACCCGGCTCCTGCGCCGCGCGCTCCATACCGACGGCCGCGTCCTCCTCCCCGACGGCGGCGTGGTCGCCGAAGCGACCGGAACCTACCTCCCGCTCTCGGACGCGCTTCGCCGCCAGATGGTCGAGGCGTGGCCCGGGTTCGAGGAGTTCCTCTGACGACCTAGAGTGGTGCCCGATGCCCGAGGAACGCGAGATCAAGCTGCCGGTCGGCGTGGACTTCGTCCTTCCCGACCTCGACGGAGTCGTCGATGGCACCCGCGCCGTGGACCGCGGCACCGTCGAGCTGTCGGCGACCTACTGGGACACCGATGATCTCGCGCTGCTGCGGGCCAAACTTGGTCTGCGCCACCGGAGCGCCCCCGGAGAGGCTGGAAAGTGGACGCTCAAGGCGGGTGCCAGCATGGTCGGTGACGCCGTCTCCCGCGATGAGACGGACTTCCCGGGTCCTTCCGGCCGGCCGCCTCAGGCAGCCATCGATGTGATCCGTGCGGTGGTCGGCGACGTCGACCTTCACCCAGTCGCGCAGCTCGTGACCGACCGGCATACCGTCGATCTCGTTGCCGGAGATTCGCGCCGCGCCGAGGTGGCCGATGACCGCGTGTCGATCCGCTCCGGCGCCAGGACCGTGGAGACCTTCCGCGAGGTCGAGGTGGAGCTTCTCGACGCCGACGAGCAGCTGATCGGCGCGGTCATGGCCCGGCTGCGCGGGGCCGGCGTCGGTGAGCCCGACAGCACACCGAAATACGTTCGCGCGCTCATGGCGCTTGGGCACCCTGTCCCAGGCCGGACTCCGAGCTGAGCGCGAATGCGACCGACTCCGCTCCTCGCCGGGGAAGCGAGAGGCGTAGCCCGCTTGATGCGGGCTGCGCTCCCGTCTGTAGACCCGCCCCCTGGGCACCGTCCCCCTGACTGGCAGCCCCCCCTTCAATGTGGCCCCTGGGCGAGCATCCTGACGATGCCCGCCTGAGGAGTTCGAACCGCCAAACGCAGGCTTCACCCTTTTTTACCGTTCGCAAACAAACATTTGCAGAACACTGCCCCTTGGTCCTTTGGTTGCTCCCCCGCGCACTAGTAAAGTCGGAGTCGTGACACTGGCTGCCGACGCGAAGACCGAAGTCCGGAACTGCGACTTCTTTCAGGATGCCACCATCCACGATCTCCGTCTCGCGGCGATGTTCCGGCGCGGTTTCCGGCAGGCGATGATCCAGATCAACCGCTCGCTCGCCCAGCACGACCTGAGCCCGCTCCAGTACCACCTTCTGCTCGAGGCCGGGGCCGCCGGGAGCGAGGGCTGCGTCCAGGGGGATCTCGCCGAGCTCATCCAGGCGCCGGAGGCGCGAGTGTCATTGATGGTCCACGAGCTGAACTCGCGCGGTCTGGTGCGGACGCTCCGGTCGGCTCCCGACCGGCGCATGGTTCGAGTCGGCCTCACCGAGGCCGGGTGCCGCGTCGTGGAGGCTGCGCTCCACGCCCAGCGTGCGGCCCTCCACGAGTTCGCCCAGGACTTCGACGTTCCAGGGGTTGCTCAGATGCTCCGCGGAGCTGTGCAGCTATATCTCGGGGTCGACATTGCCGAGGAAGGCCGCCTCTAGCACCGCCCCGACCCGGAGCGCGTACCGCGGCGCGTGGAGCCCCAACCAGATCGCCTCGCCCCAGTTCGATGGCTGCCGGATCGCGCGCGCCGGCGTCGCCCACGCCCCGGAGAGCTCGCGTGTGGGGGTGTCAAGAATCACCCTCAGCACCCCGAAGCGCTGCGCCGATTCGGCCGCGGCAGCCGACTCCATGTCCACGGCCACGTGACCACGCTCCGCCCACAACTCCCGCGACGGGCCGGTCACCATTCCCGCGGTCGAGACCAGCGACCCGCCGGCCACCGGGAGGCGCAGGTAGTGAGCCGCCCGCTCGAGGGCCGCGACGACAGCGGGATCGCAGGCGTGGGTCGTCCCCCGTTCATCGGCGACCACCGACGGGATGACCACCGTCCCCGGGGACTGGTCGGGGAGCAGACCACCGCAGAGTCCGGCGCTGATGACGATTCCCGGCATCCGCGATGGTGGTCTCCCGCCGATGCCCACCTGGACGACGCGGAGGTGCCGGGCTCGCCGTCGCACGCCCCACGACTCCACCCCCATCGCGCAGATGACGTGAACGGGTGCCTCAGGCGGCATAGCCGTTGTCGCGATACCAGCGCACGGCACGCCCGATCGCGTCGTCCGCGCTCGAGGCTTCGTACCCGAGCTCCCCGGCCGCCTTGGCGCTCGATGTGTACATCTCGAGCCTTCCCATCCGCACCCCCTCGAGCGGGATCACGGGCTTCCCGCCGATGATCCGGACGCGAAGGTCGTCCACGCGCGCAGCCGTGACCGCCACCGCGTAGGGGAGCCGGACCGTCCGCTGCGCCGTCCCCGCCGCTCGCGCGATGAGCCGCCACAGCTCCACCAGGGTGAGGTTGACGCCGCCGGCGATGTAGCGCTCGCCGGTACGGCCGCGCTCGAGCGCGAGCAGGTGCGCCGCCGCGACATCCTCAACCGGGACGATGTTCATGCCGCCACCGAGGGTCGCTGGCATGCGGCCGCGGAGCAGGTCGACGATGATCTTGCCGGTGGGCGTGGGGCGGTGATCGCCAGGCCCGACCGGTGCCGTCGGGAGCACGGTGATCGCCGGCACCTGGGCGCTCAGCGCCGCCCGCTCGCCGGCGAGCTTGGAGGCGTGGTACGACCCGCTCCCGTGACCGGCGCCGGCCCAGTCGGACTCGGTCGCGGGTCGTGAGGCCGATGCCGGTGGCAGGGCGGCCGAGCTCGACGTCACCACGCATCGCTCGACGCCGGCCATCCGCGCCGCCTCGAGGATGCCCGAGGTACCGAGGACGTTCACGGCGGCGATGGCTGACCGATCGCGTGGCGAGAATGAGTAGAGCGCCGCGGCGTGGATCAGGTACCGGCATCCGCGCAGCGCGGGGGCCAACGCTCCCGGCGCACGGAGATCACCGACGACGGTGACAACGCCGGGCGGCGCCTCCCATCCACCGCGCACCAGGACCCGCACCCGGTACCCGCGCGTGAGCAGTGCGCTGAGCACGTGGGAGCCGACGAACCCCGACGCGCCGGTGAGGAAGACGTCACCCTCGCCGGGCGCCGCCTGCGCCGCGTTCACGTCAGTTCAGATGCGGCTTGGATCCACGCGGGCGGAGCGTGTCGGTCGCAGCGCGCAGCGACTCGCGCAGCGAAGCGGAGGTTGCAACGACCGCGGTCGGCTCGTAGCCGCAGTGCGCCATGCAGTTCCCGCAGCGTTCGTCGCGACCCCGACCGTACTTGTCCCACTCGGTGGTCTTGAGCAGCTCGTGGTACGACGAGGCGTAGCCGTCCGACATGAGGTAGCACGGGCGCTGCCAGCCGAGCACCGAGTAGCTCGGGATGCCCCAGGCGGTGCAGCTGAAATCGACCTTGCCTTCGAGGAAGTCCAGGAACAGCGGGGAGTGGTTGAGCCGCCACTTCTTGCGGCGCCCGTCGGCGAACGCGTCGCGGAAGATCGCGTGGGTGCGCTCGACGTTGAGCCAGTGGTCCTGGTCGGGCGCCTTCTCGTAGGCATAGCCGGGCGATATCTGCATGCTGTCGACCTGCACCTCGTCGTTGAGGAAATCGAGCACCCCGCGAATCGAGCGCGCGTCGTCCTGGTCGAAGAACGTCGTGTTGGTGGTGACCCGGAAACCGCGTGCCTTGGCAGCCGCGATCGCCGCGATGGCCTTGTCGAACACGCCGGTCCTGCAGACCGACTCGTCGTGGCGCTCACGCAGGCCGTCGATGTGGATCGAGAACGAGAAGTACGGCGAGGGCGTGAAGAGATGCAGCTTCTTCTCGAGCAGGAGCGCGTTGGTGCAGAGATACACGTAGCGCTTGCGTGCGACCAGGGCGGCGACGATCTGGTCGATCTCCTTGTGCACCAACGGTTCGCCGCCGGCGATCGATACCATCGGCGCCTCGCATTCCTCGACTGCGTCGATGCACTGCTGCACCGAGAGCCGGCGCTGCAGGATGGCGTCCTCGTGCTGGATCTTTCCGCACCCGGCGCACGCCAGGTTGCATTGATACAGTGGTTCGAGCTGGAGGACGAGCGCGAACTTCTCGTTGCGGCGCAGCCGTTGCCGCGCCACGTAGGCTCCAACCCGCATCGCCTGTCGCAGTGGAACCGCCATGGCTGTCTCCTTGTTGCTCGTGAACTTATCTGGGGGCGACGAGCTCGCGCTCGACGGCATGCTGCCGGCTCTCGATCGACTCGCCGCCGGCAAGAGCGAGGGTTGGGAATACGTGCCGGTACAGGTGGTAATTGATGTAGAAGTCGCCGGGGAATCCGGTGCCGGTGTGCTCGGGCTCATCCCACGTGCCACCGCGCTGGCGCTCCACAAGGAACGCCCGGCCGCGCGCGCACGCGGCGTCGTCCCCGAGGCCCGCGAGCTGCAGGGTGAGCATCGCCCAGGCGGTCTGCGACGGTGTGCTGGTGCCGACGCCGGCGAACGACTCATCGACGTATGAGTGACACGTCTCACCCCAGCCGCCGTCAGGGTTCTGCACGCTGCGCATCCATGCCGCGGCGGCGCGGACCATGTCGTCGCCGGCGTGCAGCGCCACCAGCGCGCTGACCACGCACCAGGTGCCGTAGATGTGATTCACGCCCCACCTGCCGTACCACGATCCCCACGGACGCTGGGTGGCGCGCAAGTATGCGAGCGCCTGCGGGATCTCGGCGTCGTCACGGCCACAACCGACTGCGGCGAGCATCTCGATGACGTGCGCGGTCACATCCTCGGAGGGCGGGTCGAGCATGGCGCCGAAATCGGCAAAGGGGAGCTTGTACACGATGGCGCGCGTGTTGTCCTTGTCGAACGCAGCCCAGGCGCCGTTGCCCGATCGCATCGCTCTGCACCACCGCACCGCCTCGGCAACCGCCTTGGCGACCAGCTCCGGGTCTCCCGCCTCGAGCAGCGCGAGGACCACGACCGCGGTGTCGTCGATGTCGGGATAGATGTCGTTGTCGAACTCGAATGCCCAGCCCCCGCATCCATCGAACGGCACCTTGACCTGCCAGTCACCTCCGCCCGAGATCTGCTCGGCGAGCAGCCAGTCCACCGCGCGGCGCAGTGCCACGTGATCGCGTGGGACTCCGGCCTTGCGCAGCGCAAGCAGTGCCCACGCCGTGTCCCACACCGGCGACATGCATGCCAGGAGCCGCCACCCCTTGTCGTCGTCGATCGAGAAGCGCCGGAATCCCTCGAGGCCACGGCGCATCACGGGGTGATCGAGCGTCATTCCCTCGAGGTTCAGCGCGATCAGCGAGTAGACCCACGGCGGCTGAATACCGCCCCACCCTCCGTCGGCCTCCTGCCGTTCGGTGATCCAGTCGACGAGCTTGGCGCGCGACCCGGCGCGCCCCGGCTGGCGGGGGAGACGGTCGTAGACCTTGAGCGCATGATCAAGCCACAGGAACGCGCCCGATCCCGCCACGCGATGCATCCGAGCCTCGCTTCCTGGGGCGATCACCTCGTCGACACTGACGCCGAGGTCGCGAACCGGGCGTCGCGAGATGACGATGAGCAGCGGCGCGATGGTGCCCCGCGCCCAGCACGCGAAGTCGTAGAGGTTGAGCGGCGCCCACGACGGGAGCCGGACCAGCTCCGGTGGCATGCTCGGCACCCCGTTCCACGGGTAGACGCCGAACAGCGCGAGCCAGATCTTGGTGAACACGCGTGCCTCGACGAGCCCGCCCTGGTCGAGAATGCTGCGCAGCGCCATGCGCAACGCCGGGTCCGTGGCGTCGACCCCCAGGACGCGAAGGGCGACGTAGGCCTCGATGGTCGTGCTGAGATCGCCGGGGCCGTCATGGTAAAGCGCCCAGGTGCCGTCCTCGCGTTGCGCACCACGGATATGACGGATGGCTCCGTCGCGAATATCGTCGTGCGAGACGCCGAGAAAACGCAGCAGCAGCACGTGCTCGGCAGTCATGGTCACGTTGGTCTCGAGCTCGCCGCTCCACCACCCCGATGCATCCTGTTGATCGAGGAGCCAGTCGACGGCGGAGCGCAGTGCCTCAGACTGCATGGGCCACCTCGAGCGTGGCATCCGCCTCGCGTCCACCGCGTGTGGACGACCATCCGGCGATCCTGCTGAACAGTGTGAGCGCCGCCGTCCGTCCGCTGCGCACAGCCGACTCGATGGTTGCGGGCCAGCCGGTGTCGGTCCACGCACCGGCGATGACGAGGTTGGAGAGCGCGGTCGTCGCGCCGGGTCGGTGCACGCCGGGTGCGGGGATGAACGTGGCGTCCGGGTCGCGCGTTGCCGCGCCGCGCAGCAGTTGCGCGCGCGCCGCCTGTGGCAGCACCGCGGCGAGCTCCTTGCGGGCGAGCTCGACAAGCTCTCGCTCCGGGCGCTGCACGAGGTCATCGGCGGCACTCAGGCTGCAGCACACGTAGCCGGGTGACTTCTCGAACACCCACTGCACGGGGGAGTCCAGCAGCGCCGCGAAGTCGCATCCCAGCACCGGGCGGTCGTACCAGAGATGCACGTCGACGATCGGCATGGGCGCAAAGCTGTCCAGCCCGTCGACGCCGCACGCCGGCGCGTCCTCGAGAATCGCGCTCAAACGGGTGGGTGGCACCGCGATCACGCACGCGTCGCACGCGGCACCGGCGCCGCCGCTCAATTTCACGCCGGTGACGCGGTCGCCCTGGCGATGAAGGCCCACCACGGCCTGGCGGAGATGCACACCGTCAAGACGGGCGGCCGCCGCCTCCGCAAGCCGCGCGAGCGGCACGGTGAGATACGCGATCCGCGCCGCATCGCGATCACCGAGAAACGCGGTCCTGATGACGAACAATCCCATCTCCGCGGACACGCGATCGAGCGGTGCGTTCAGGGCCGGCACCAGGAAGGGCTCCCAGAACGCGCGCAGCGCACGCGTGCTCTGATGATGCCGGCGCAACCACGACGCCATGTCGCCCTTCGGCGCGCGTTCTCCGCGTGCCGCGACAAGTGCGCTCCCAACCTGGATGCGGTCGAGCGTCGAGAGGTGCGGATAGCGTGCGAACCCGGCCATGAGGTGAAGCGGCGCCGGCAGTGCCGACGCACGCAGATGGGCCGGCGGGCGCCGGCGGGAAAGGACGGTGACCTCGAACCGCGGCTGCAGGTACAGCGAATCACTGAGACCGAGCTCATCGATGAGGTCGAGGGTGGCCGTGCAGCACGCGAGGACCACGTGCTGTCCGCAATCGACCTCGTGGCCGTCCACCTCGAACGAGGTTGCCTTGCCGCCGAGCAGGCGGGAGCGTTCGTACAGGTCGACACGCCAGCCGCGTTTGGCGAGCGCGAGCCCTGCCGTGAGGCCGGCGAGCCCCGCGCCGACGACGGCGACCCGCGGCTGCCGCGTCATACCGCCGCCAGCCATGAG
>JBAPOS010000027.1:0-7920 GCA_049279755.1 Candidatus Dormiibacterota bacterium
GACCACGCGCGCGACGGCGGCTCCGGCACCGGCCTCCTCGCGTCCATCCCTTCCCCGGGAACTGCCGGAGACGCTCCTGCCACTGCCCGGCGACGAGCTTGAAATCGAGTCTGAGCCGGTCGACCACGAACCCGTCGACGAGGTCGCAACCGCGGCTGCCGCTGAAGCGTCGTCGCGCCGCCGCGTCGAGCGCGTCAACCCGGCAGCCCAGCCGCGCTCGATTCGTGGGCAGGTGAGCGCCGCGGCGCTGTTCCAGCCGCTCGACAGCGAGGAGGCGGCGATCCCGTTCGACCGCGTTCCGTACGTTCCTCGCGATCTCCGCCGTGTGGCAATCATGGCCGCGCTGATGATCGTGCTCATCCTCATCGCGGCGTTCGTGGTGACGCGCATCAACCCGTGAGCAGCGAGACACCCGCGTGCGAGTGATCCTCTACACAGGCAAGGGAGGCGTCGGGAAGACGACTGTGGCCGCGGCAACCGCCGTCAAGTGCGCGAGCATGGGCTACAAGACCCTGGTGATCAGCACCGACGCAGCCCACAGCCTCGGTGACAGCATCGATCAGGAGATCGGTGATCATCCGACCGAGCTCGCGCCCAACCTCTGGGGCCAGGAGGTCAACGCGCTCCACGAGCTGGAGGAACACTGGGATCGCATCCACATCTATCTGACATCGCTGTTCGCGTCGCAGGGCGTCGACGACATCGTCGCCGAGGAGATGGCGTCACCTCCGGGCATGGAGGAGGTCGCCAGCCTCATGTGGATCAAGAAGCACAAGCGCGAAGGCAAGTTCGATGTGCTCATCGTCGACTGCGCTCCCACCGGCGAAACGCTGCAGCTGCTCGCGTTTCCCGACGTCGCCAAGTGGTACCTCGATCGCATCTTCCCGATACACAGAATGATGAACAAGGTCGCGCGGCCGGTGATGCAACCGTTCATCAGCATCCCACTGCCGAGCGACGAGATCTTCGGCAACGTCAAGGATCTTCTCCTCGACCTCGAGGGGATGAAGAAGATCCTCGGCGATCCCAAGGTGTGCACCACGCGGATCGTCCTCAACCTCGAGAAGATGGTGGTCAAAGAGGCGCAGCGCGCCTTCACCTACCTGAGCCTCTACGACTACCTCACCGACCTGGTGGTGGTGAACCGCGTCCTGCCGCCCGAGGTGACCGACACCTATTTCGACTCGTGGCGCGAGGCGCAGCAGCGCTATGCCGTGATGGTCGAGACCGCGTTCTCGCCGATCCCGACCTTGCAGACCAAGCTGTTCGATCGCGAGATCGTCGGGCTCGACTCGCTCGCGGAGATGGGCGAATCAATCTATGGAGACCGCGATCCGTCGCAGATCTTCTACCACTCGGTGCCGCAGCGCATTCGCAAGGTCGGCAACACCTACGAGCTCCAGCTCCATCTTCCGTTCGTCGGCAAGGAGGACGTGGACATCAAGCATCGCGAAGGCGAGCTGTTCGTCAGCGTCGGGCCGTACAAGCGCGAAATCTCACTGCCCCGAGTGCTCAACGGCAAGCGCGTCACCAGGGGGCGTCTCGAGGAGGGAATGCTCGTGGTGACCTTTTCGGAGCGCAAGCCGTGACCGAAGCGTGCCGTGCCTGCCCGACACGTCTGGTCGACGAGGCCTCGCGGATCCTTGGGACATCCTTCAGCGACATCATCCCGCCCGAAGCGCAGCGACACCTGCTCATCGCTCAGCGCGAGCTGCTCCTCGCTCTGGCGGCGATGATCGAGCACCACACGCAGCGACCGGAGGAAGTCACCGAACCGGCGGCCGGCGGCAGGAAGCGCTCACGAAGCGGAACAGCGCGCTCGCGGCGGCCGTCGCGGGTCGAGCTCGAGTAGCCGGCGCCGGGTGACAAGCCCCGGTACCTACCTGGCGATCGTTCTCTACACGCTGCCGGGTTTCCTCTTCGGATCGGTGATCCACGAGCTCAGCCACGCGGCCATCGCGGTGCGCTGCGGCGATCCGACACCCCGCCGTGACGGCCGCCTGACCCTCGATCCGCGCCGCAACATCGACCCGCTGGGGTGCCTCGTGCTGCTCATCGCGGGCGTCGGGTGGGGACGCCCCGTCCCGCTCGACCCGCTCTACCTTCGCGAGGGACGACAGCGTGCGGCGGTGGCGGCGGCCGGACCGCTCGCGCACCTCGTGGTGGCCGCCATCTTCGCGGGGGCCCTGCGCGTCGAGCTACTCGAATCGGGGCTCGACGTGAGTGGATTCGACACGCTCGCGCAGCTCACCGTCCAGGGCGTGATCCTCGGCGTGCTCCTGCAGGGGTTTCTCGTCAACATCGCGCTCTTCGTCTTCAACGCGCTTCCCATCCCGGGGTTGGACGGCTACGCGGTGGTACGCAGCCTCCTGTTCGGTGCCGCGCCTCGACTGTTCCTCTACGTCGAGCATTACCGCTACGTGCTCTATGCGTTCGCCGCCCTCGCAGCACTGCTGCCTCCGCCGCTGACCCATGGAAGGGTCGACCTGGTTGCCGCCATGACTGTGGGCACGGCGTCGCTCACCTTCGACCATCTGATCGTGCCCGGGGTGGATCCGATCTTCATCGGGCTGCCGAACCTGCTGCACCTCCTCTCATGAGCGTCGTGACTGTCAACGGCGTTGAACGGACTGTCGAGGGAGCGCAGGTGGCGATCGTCGAGCGCGGGCGCGTCCTGCTGCAGTTCCGGCCGTGGCCGCCTGGTTGGGAGCTTCCCGGCGGTCATTGCGAGCCCGGTGAAGACCCCGCGGTGACCGCCGCGCGCGAGACTGAGGAGGAGACGGGCTACCAGGTGCGCATCGCGGGGATCGTCGGTGTGTACTCGTGGCGTGGGCTCCGCTCGACAGGTGACGTCGTCTACCTCGGTGAGGTCATCGGTGGCACCCCTCGACGGAGTCTTGAAGCGTGGGCACTCCGGATGGCCGCACCTGACGCGCTGCCACGAACCGTGTTTCCGTGGATACGTGAGCGGGCGCGTGACGCTGTCGAGGTCGCCGGCGGCGCTGCCGCGGTGCATCGCTTGCAACCGGTGACGATCCGCCACGTGCTCGGCTTCGCGACCGTCTGGCTGCACGCGCCGATCGAACGCCTGCTTCGGCGCCGATGATCACCGCGTTGCTCTTTGTGGCGAGCCTGATCCTCGTCGTGGTCGCGTCGGAGCTGTTCACCAACGCGATCGAATGGGCGGGTCACCTGCTCAACCTCGGAACGGGTGCAACCGGCAGCCTGCTCGCCGCACTCGGCACCTCGCTGCCCGAGACGGTCGTTCCGATCGTCGCGCTTGCCACCCATTCGCCGGCGGCCGACTCGGTCGCCACCGGTGCGATCCTCGGTTCGCCGTTTCTGCTGCTCACGTTGGGTGCCGGCGCGACAGGCATCGCGGTGGTGCTTCGGGGGGGTGCGCGCCGCCTGATGCTCGACCAACGCCAGGCGCGGCGGGACCTCGGGGTGTTTCTCGGAGCGTTCACCCTGGCACTGGTGTCGAGCGTGCTCCCGTCCGGCCCGCGCATCGCCGTCGGAGCGCTGCTGCTCATCACATACGCCGTGTACGTGGTCGCGACCCTTCGCGGCAGCGCCGCTGCGGGGGAGAGCCCGGAACCGTTGCACCTGGTGCGCTGGCGGCCGGGAGCGCCGCATCCAACGCTGGTCACGCTCCAGCTGGTCATCGCGGTCGGGCTCCTTGTGGTCGGCTCGCAGCTGTTTGTGACCGCGCTCGACCAGACCGCATCCGCGCTGCGGATCCCGGCGCTCGTGCTTGCGCTCGTGATCGTGCCGGTGGCAACCGAACTTCCGGAGACGCTCAACAGCGTGCTCTGGGTACGCACCAACGATGACATGCTCGCCTTCGGCAACGTCGCCGGGTCGGCCACCTTTCAGTCCTGCGTCCTCGCCGCGATCGGCGTCGTCTTCACAACCTGGCATCCGGGGTCGGCGGGGCTCATCAGTGCGACCCTCACGGTCCTGACCGCTGCGTTCCTGCTGGCGCTTCTCTGGGGTGGCCGTGCGCGAGGCTCGCTCCTGATCCTCGCGATCGTGCCCTGGGTCGCCTACGTCGTGGCGCAGGTCGCGACCGGAGGGCGTCTCGCGCCCTGAGATCGGCACAATCGCTCTGTCATGCAAGTGCAGACCAGCGGCGATGTCGAGGTGTACGCGTCCGCCGTGCAGGCGTTTCTCAGGGCCGATCCCTGCTCCCGCAATGTCCTGCTGACGGTCATCGACCTGTTGCGCTCGGCGCCCACGACCTACCCCGTGACACCGAGCTTCTGGTGGATCACCGATTCGGACTCGGTGGTCGGCGCCGCCAGCTGGACTCCGCCACACAATCTGCTGGTTTCGTCGCTTCCAAATGATGCGGCAGGCGACCTTGCGACGGCCGCCATGCATCGCGCGACCGAGCTCGGCCTCAGGCTGCGTGGTGTCTCCGGCCCCGCGGACTCGGCGCGCGCCGTCGCCGCGGCGTTGAGTGTCGCGAGCGGCGACAGCATCGAACGCGAACGGCCGATTCTTCTGAACGAGCTCGTCTCACTCGTTGACGTGCCGATGCCGCCAGGCTCTCGCCGTCCCGGGCGCGCGGAGGACGTGCCCCTGGTCGCGGGTTGGCTCCAGGCCTTCAGCGCCGAGATCGAGCATGCCGCCCCGACCAACGCGCTGGCGATCGCCGGCAACATGGTTGAGAGCGACCACCTCGACGTCTGGGTCGTGGCTGAGCAGATCGTCTGTATGGTCGGCCACCGGGACGCGGCCGGCGTGCTGCGCGTCGGTCCTGTCTACACACCGCCCGAGCACCGCAACCACGGGTACGCGCGCCGGCTCACATACGAGGTCACAGCTCTCGCGCTACAGCGCCCGGACGTCAGCAACGCCATGCTCTTCACGGATGCGGCCAACCCTGTCTCAAACTCGATATACCGGCAGGCGGGGTATCAGCCGCGCGGTGAGCATGTGGAGGTCGAGTTCGCCGAGCGCAACGACGAGCGTGGTCACTAGAGTCGACGCATGAATCTCGAAGGAAAGGTCGCCGTCGTCACCGGAAGCGGCCGCGGCATCGGCCGCGCCTACGCGCTCGCTCTCGCCGGGGCAGGCTGCGCGGTGGTCGTCAACGACGTCGACGGCGATGTCGCTGAAGCTACCGCTGACGAGATCTCCTCGGCGGGAGGCCGCGTCGTCGCCGAGGTATGCGCGGTCGGATCCACGGAGGCGGCAGATCAACTCGTCTCCGGCGCGGTGAAGGCGTTCGGCCGTCTGGACATCATGTGCACCAACGCGGGCATCCTTCGGGACCGCGTCCTCTGGAACATGAGCGACGACGATTTCGACGTCGTGATCGAGACCCATCTGCGCGGTACCTTCACGTGTGCTCGGGCCGCCGTGCGGCAGATGCGCGAGCAGGGCTCGGGCGGGCGGATCGTCGTGGTCTCGTCGATCGCCGGGCAGCGCGGCAACTTCGGGCAGACCAACTACGCCGCCGCAAAAGCAGGTATCGCCGCGTTCGCCCGCACCTGGGCCATGGAGTGCGCCAAGCACAACATCACAGTGAACGCGATCGTCCCCAACGCGATCACCCGCATGATCTCGACGATTCCCGGCATGGCGCCACTCGTCGATGCCGCCGAGAGGGGCGAGCCGCTCCCGGCGACGGTGCGCAAGCAGATGGGCATGGGCACGCCGGACGACGTGGCGCCCCTGCTGGTGTTCCTGAGCTCCGATGAGGCGGCGGGCATCACCGGTCAGTGCATCGGCCTCGGGGGCGACAAGCTCACGCTCTGGGCACATCCCAAAGAGATCTCGGTCGCCTTCCGCGACGGCGGGTGGAGCGCCGACGCCATCGCAGAGGTGTGGTCGACGTCGGTCGGCTCCGAGCCGGAGACCTACGGCATTCCGTTTCTCGGCGGCACCACCTGAGCCGAGGGCTACGGAGGAGGCGAGAGCAACGGTGGCGGCTCCGGCGGTGCGGGAGTCGCCGCGGGAGCAGGACCGGTGCCGATGACGAGCGCTGAAACGTTGTAGAGGACGACCAGCCCGAGGATGACGAGCGCCACCAGGAGGCCGGTGCCCGGGGTGACGTTGAAGAGCGAGGCGGCGTCGAGCCCGGGAACGCTGGATCCCTGGCTGGACGAGATCTTCGCCAGGAGCACGTCGTGGACGTGCAGCTGATCAAGCAGGAGCAGGGCAGCGGCCCCGGCTCCGAATATCGCGGTAACCAGCGCCCGGCTTCTTCCTGACAGCAGGCCGATCACGCCCGCGAGCGCGAAGAGCAACCCGAGGCCGATGCTGACCAGCGCGAGGACCACCAGGAGCTGGGGCCCGATGTTCGCCGACGACGTGTCCGCGCCCGCGGCGTTGCCCTGGTTGCATGGCGCCGGGACCGACCCGATCACCGGATCCCGGCCGAAGGCGAGCTGCCAGCCGCTGTAGGTGAGGATGTTGACCCCGTCGAGCGCGTTGACGCACGCGGTGACCTGGGCGGCCTGCGCCGAGCTCACGCCCTCGGAAGCGTCGATCGACCCGATTGCGGATCTGGTCGCGGCGGTGTTGCACGACACCCCGGCGAAGGCGAGGAAGAACGTGAGGATGACCAGCAGAAACAGGAGCGGGCTGACCCGGCGCGCACCGGGCTCGCCCGCCAGCGCGGTCGAGTTCACGCGGCCGCTGACGTCGGCATCTCAGCCGACCCGGTCGCGGGGAAGATCCGACTACCTCCGCTCACGCGTCGCAGTGTATCGGCACACCTATACTCGCCCGCGATACCTGCCCCCCCTCGGAGGGAACGTCATCGCGGGCTTGCGCCGACTCGCCGTGGCCACAACGGCATTGCTGCTGCTCGGCGCGTGCGGCGGTCCGTCGCTCGACGCGACGAAATTGCTGAAGACGACCAAGAGCGTGCTTGACGGCACGCCTTCGTTTCATTTCGTGCTCACCAGCGCCAACGTCACCGGATCCGGCGCGCAGCTCACCGGCGGCCGTGGAGACATGAAGCGGCCGGACAGCATGGCCGGAGTCCTGCAGGTGTCGATCTTCGGCCTGGCGTTGAGCGTGCCGGTCGTCTCGGTCGGCGGGACGTTCTCGGTGAAGCTGCCGACAAGCTCGAGCTTCAGCTCCGCGAACCCTGCCGACTACGGCTTCGCGGACCCCGCCAAGCTCATCGACCCCAATGCGGGCCTCTCCTCGCTCCTGCTCGATTGCCAGTCGCCACAGGTCGAGAGCGACGATCGCTACAACGGGGAGGCGCTGCACGAGATCGGCTGCTCGCTGCCGGGGACCGCGGTCGCGGCCCTGCTCACCAGCGCTGATCCGTCGAAGAGCGTTGCGGCCACCTTCGGCATCGACACGGGCACCAGTCAGCTCCGGCGAGTCGTGCTCATCGGCCCCTTCATCAGCAAGAGCACCGACACCACCTACACCCTCGTTCTTACCAACTATGGCGAGAACGTGTCAGTGACGCCGCCGCCCGCCAGCGGGTGAACACCCGCCGGCGCTGGATCCTCGCCATCGCGGCGGTGTCGGTGCTGGTGGCGGCTATGGACACCTACGTGATCGTCCTCGCGCTGCCCGCGATCATGGCCGACGTCGGCATCGGGATCGACCAGCTCCAGGCGGCGACGCCGATCGTCAGCGGGTTCCTGCTCGGCTATGTGGTGGTGATGCCGCTGCTCGGCCGGCTGTCGGACATCTACGGTCGCAGGCCGCTCCTGCTCCTGTGTCTCGCCGTGTTCGCCGCGGGGTCGCTGGTGACCGCGTCGGCGACCGACCTCGGTTCGGTCGTCGCGGGCCGCGCGCTCCAGGGCCTGGGGGGCGGCGGTCTCGTCCCGGTGACGCTCGCACTGGTCGCCGACCTCTGGCCCGCGGAAGCCCGAGGCCTGCCGCTCGGGGTGATCGGCGGCGTCCAGGAGCTGGGGAGCGTCCTCGGCCCGCTCTACGGAG
>JBAPOS010000028.1:0-4391 GCA_049279755.1 Candidatus Dormiibacterota bacterium
CGGCTGGGAAAGGCGATGCGCGCCACCGCGCAGGACCGCGATGCCGCGCTGCTCAACGGCGTGAACATCAACCGGACGATATCGGCGACGTTCTTCATCGGATCCGCACTCGCCGCGGCCGGCGGCATCATCTACAGCGTCAAGGACGACCTGATCGTCTGGAACCTCGGCTTCCGATTCGGCATCATCGCGTTCACGTGTGCCGTGCTCGGCGGTATCGGCAACATCGTCGGCGCCGGTGTCGGTGCATTCCTGATCGGTCTCATCCAGGTGTTCGGTGGTCAGCTCATCGGCTCCGCCTGGGACAACGCGATCATCTTCGCGATGCTGATCATCGTTCTGGTGGTGAGACCGGTCGGCCTGCTCGGCATGAAGGTGGCCGACCGTGCCTGAGCCAACCGGGGACCCGCTTGCCGTCACCGAGACGGCAGGACCCGCCACCGAGGAGCCTCGCGGAGATGACGACCTGGCCCCGCCGGACGAGCTGCCCGCCACCGCTTCCGAAGCAGCGCGAGAGGAGTCGTCCGTCGGCTTCACGGCCCTGGTGATCGCCGGCCTCGTCTTCATCGTCGCCGGCTGGCTGCTCCCCTGGTTCGTCGAGCAGACCAGTAATGGCATCGGATTCAGCGCGCAGGACGCGGTGAGCTCACCTCCCACCGGGATCGGAACGTTCGTCGTCTACGTGATCGCTGTGGCCATGGTTGTGCTTGTCGCCTTCGCGCTCTACGACCTCGTAAGGAGCATCACGCATCGCGGCCGGCCGCTGCGCTGGTGGCGCGGGCGCGCCGCGCTGGCGATCTTGGGGGCTGTTGGAACCCTGGTCGTCTTCTTGCTGATCGGCGTGCTGCGCGAAGAGCCACTCTTCGGAAACATCTCGTCGTTCGCGGCCACCGACAACGCGGTCTGGATGACTCTGACGGGCTTCGTGGTGCTCTCGCTGACCTACGGTCTGCGTCCCTGGGTGGTCACCCACGGTGAGGTTGCCTTCGGCGGGGTGGTGTTCATGATCGGCGCGCTGCTGCCGTTCATCTTCAACCAGTCATCAAGCTTCATCGAGTGGGGCGCCAGCGCCGCGGCTATCTACACGCTCCTCGCGCTGGGGCTCAACATCGTCGTCGGGTTCGCCGGATTGCTCGACCTCGGGTATGCGGCTTTCTTCGCGATCGGGGCGTACACGTGTGGGTCACTCGCGTCGCCGGTGCACAACCTGCACTTCCCGTTCTGGATCGTGATGTTCATCGGACTCGCGGTGGCGGCGCTCTTCGGCGCGGTGCTGGGCGCCCCGACGCTGCGTCTGCGCGGCGACTACCTGGCGATCGTCACGCTCGGGTTCGGCGAGATCATCCCCGACGCTGCCAACAACAACCTGTTCAACGCGACGGGTGGCCCGGAGGGGATCACCGGGATCGACCATCCCAGCATCTTCGGCTTCAATTTCGGCATCGACGCCAAGTTCTACTTCTGGTCGCTGCTCATCATCATCGCGATCGTCCTCGTCCTGCTGCGCAACATCCAGCGATCGCGACTTGGACGTGCATGGGCCGCGATCAGAGAGGACGAGGTGGCAGCCGCGGCCACCGGGGTCAACCCGGTGACCACGAAGCTGCTCGCGTTCTCGATCGGCGCGTCGGTCAGCGGCCTGGCCGGAGCCTTCTTCGGCGCCGAACTCGGCTCGGTCACTCCGGACTCGTTCCAGTTCGCGGTGTCGGTGACGGTGCTCTCCACAGTTGTTCTTGGCGGTCTTGGCAACAACACCGGGGTTGCTGCCGGTGGCATCCTGGTCAGCTTCATCATCTTCTGGATGCTGGATCACCTCCAGGAGTGGATGGGGACGTTCGGGCTCAAATTCGGCCTTCCGGCACTGGGTACCATCGATTACAGCCGGTGGGTCTACATCGTCTACGGCGCCATATTGGTGGGCATCATGCTGATCAGGCCCGCGGGCCTCCTGCCCAGCAGAGCGCGCAAGAGTGAGCTCCAGGCCGGCGGGCAGACCGAGGCTCTTGCGGTGGTACAGGGGCGCGTATGACAGTCACGGCGCCCGACTCGCCGGCGGGACCCCTCGAGGCGGCGCGTCCGCCGATCCTGCAACTCGATCGTGTCACCAAGCGTTTCGGCGGTCTGCTCGCCGTCAACGCCGTCTCATTTACGGTCGCGACCGGAGAGATCGTCTCCATGATCGGTCCAAACGGCGCCGGCAAGACCACGGCATTCAACATGGTCACCGGGCTCTATCCAGCAACCGCGGGTAGGATCCTTTTCAACGGGCAGAGCGTCGTCGGCATGCCGCCGCACCGAATCGCCAAGCTGGGGATCACGCGCACGTTCCAGAACATCCGCCTGTTCTCGTTCGTGACCGCGGTCGACAACGTCATGGTGGGCGAGCACTGCAAGATGCACGAGAACATCTTCCAGTCGATGTTCAAGACGCCGCACGCCCGGCGCGAGGAACGCGAGGTGGAACTGCGGGCGCTGGCATCGCTTCGCGAATTCGGGCTGGAACGCTATGCGGACTCGTACGCCCGCAACCTTCCATACGGCCTGCAGCGACGCCTCGAGATCGCCCGCGCCCTGGCCAGTGGCCCCACGCTCCTGCTCCTCGACGAGCCGGCGGCCGGCTTGAACTCGCAGGAGAAGGTGGAGCTCATGCAGATCGTCTCCGACCTGCGCGCCAAGGGACTGACCATCTTCCTGATCGAGCACGACATGCGCGTGGTGATGGAGATCAGTGACCGCATCGTCGTTCTCGACCATGGTGAGCTGATCGCTCAGGGGCTGCCGGTGGAGGTGCGCAACAACCCGCGCGTCATCGAGGCATACCTGGGCAGCGGTGCCGCCGCGCAATCAGAACGGGGTCCTCAGACGACCGCCTGACCGGTCCTGCCGCTAGTAGGGAAGCGGCGGTTGCGACAGATAGGACGCGGGGAGCTTCAACAAGGTCCCATCGTCGAGCACGATGACCGGCTGACCGGCGGTGGCCGATGCCACCCAGAGCGCGAGCAGCAACTCGTCGCCGCGCGGGCGGCTGCCACTGGGGACCAGATACGCGGGTAGTGGAGCCTGCCACAGCGGGGCTCCGGCGGGGAATGTGTACACGCCGAGCGGGGTCACGGCGAGGTGACCGCTCCAGGACAGGTCGAGCACGGGGCCTCGCCCGCTCCACGACCCGGCCATGGGGACATCGCGACCGGTGCGGACGTCGACCGCCAGGACGTTGCCGTTCGCGGCCTCATCCTCGACGGCGGTCGTACCGTCGCCGCTGACAACGACACTCCCGATCGGGCACATGCATGCGGGGTTGACGGTCGCGCCGTCGCCGATGAAGACGATGCGGCCGGTGGAGAGCTGCACGACGCGAAGCGCCTTGACCCCATCTGCTTCGAAAGCGACCACGGCCCTGTCCGCACCGACGCTGCAACTCAGCAACGTCCAGGACCCCTGGCCGACCCCGGCATCGGTGGAGACGGAGGCGATCGATCGTGCGGCTCCGTTTGCGACGTCGGTCATCCAGAGAGAGACCGACGACGCGCCTTGCGACGAAGCCGAGCCGTCGACGGGTGCGCGCAGCGTGCAGAGGTGCGCGCTGTCGTCCGACCACTGAGCCCCGAAACCGTCGACCACCGAGAGCTGCTTACCTGACGCGCTGAACACGCGGTCCTGGTCCGGCCCGCGCCCGGGTGTCGACTGATCCCCGATGAGCAGCCGTTGCCCGTCGGGCGAGGCGGCGACGCCGCACACGGAGCAGGAGACCGCGAGACTCCCCTCAACCCTTCCCGTCCAGTTGACGGCGCGGAGCACGAACTTCCCCTGGACGCTCGAGTCCCGGAACCAGAGCAGTGATTGACCGGCGGGTGGCGCCTGCACGGTGGTGACCGCGAGGTTGAGTGGCGGCTGCGGCGTCAGGGCGGGCTGCTGCCGCGGGTACACGATGACCGACGCGAGGGCACCGACTGCAACAGCCGCGAGCACCAGCCCGACGACGACACGCAGGCTCGCGGAGCGCTGGCGTTCTTGGGTGTCCTGCATGTGATTTGGTTCCCGGCGCCGCCGGCCCGCACCAGTTGATGGCAGCACAGAAACCCTACACTTTGGAGTTCCATCGGAGGCGCTCGCCAAAAGGTGGAGAACCAGTTGGGCTGCAACCTCGCCGGGCAGGACACCGGTTCGCAGTCCCGATCCGTTCAAGGAAGTGATGGCACCGATCAGGGAGACAGCGCCGGCCGCCGGGAGTCCAATCTCGGAGAGCCCTGTCGCCGCGCCCTCGGCTCCGCCGGATGCCCTGGTTCGGGAAGCGCCGACCCGCGATTTCGTGGGGTGGGCCGCTCAACCGGAACTGCGGACCAGCCGGCGCCTCTCGGTGGAGGTGACGCGCAAGGTGCTCGGAACAGCCC
>JBAPOS010000029.1:0-21031 GCA_049279755.1 Candidatus Dormiibacterota bacterium
CGGGATGTCGGCTGGAGCACCGACACCGCCCTGTACCGCACGCCTGAAGAGTTCAGCCGTGGGTTTCCATCCTGGCTTCACGACCGCAGGGTGAGCGTCCTGAAGCAGGGCAGGGGCAATGGCGGCAACGGCGTCTGGAAGGTCGAGCTGCTCGAAACAGCCGTGGCAACGCACCCTGACGCGCCGGTCCGAATCCAGGACGCCAGGTCACAGGACGGATCAACCGTGACCACGACCCTCGGCGCCTTCATGAACCGGTGCCAGGAGTACTTCGCATGGTCCGGGTGCCTTGTCGTCCAGGCATTCCAGGAACGGTTGGCCGAGGGGATGGTTCGCTGCTATCTCTCCCATGAGCACGTCGTGGGGTTCTGCCGTCAGTGGCCGCGCGGCTTGTTGGACAGCGGCCACCTTGTGAGCGCGCCCGCACCGTCGGCGATGGATGGTCCCGATGCTCCCGCGTACCAGGCACTGCGGGATCGCATGCAGACGGACTGGATACCTCGGATGACCGACATCCTCGACCTTGATCGCAACTCGCTTCCAGTTATCTGGGACGCCGACTTTCTGTTTGGACCGAAAACGGCATCGGGTGATGACACGTATGTCCTGTGCGAGACCAACGTCAGTGCGGTATGGCCCTTTCCGCCCATGGCGGCGGGGACGGTCGCGGCGGCGACGGTGGCCCGGACGCGCGAATTCAAGAGCCGGCGGACGGCTGCGGATGATTGACGGGCTCCTTTCGGCGGATCCTGGCGATTCGCCCTAAGCTGGTCGGATGCGAGGTCAACGCCTCCGATAATGTTCCCGATCGCGTTCCTCTGGATCCCGCTCATCTTCTTCGCCGTCTGGGTTGCAGCCTTCGTCTACTGGATCGTGGTCATCATCGAGGTGGCGAAGATCCCCGACGCGCAGTTCCGTGCTGCCGGCAGCGAGAAGATCGTATGGCTGCTCATCGTCATCATCGGTGGGGTCATCGGGTCGCTGGTGTGGCGCTTCGCCAAGCGCGACGACGTGCTCCGCTATGCCGGCACCATGCCGCCGCCACCCCCCGGTTGGTACCCGGAGGCGGCGTCGGGAACCCTGCGCTGGTGGGACGGCGTCAGATGGACGGACGCCCGACACTACCCACCGCCGACCTCCTAGCGGGACTCGCGTAACCAACTGTTCGCCGGGGCGTTTGAACGAGCGCTCCTGCTCACATTCCACACCCGGAGGGTTCCCCCAGTGACCCGGATCCTCAAGCTCACGGCAGCCGCCGCCGGCGCCGCAGTCATCGCAATCGCAGCATTCCTTTTGCACCCGCGCTCGGGGGCGCGGCGCAGGGCCGCGGCCCGTCGGGCCACGCTCGGCGTCGCGTCGCTCGTCGGCTCGGCCGTCCATCGGCCTTCGGCGACCAGCTGGGACCAGACTCTCGCCGGCCGAGTACGGGTCGCCCTCTCGATGGGGTTCGGCGACCTCGCGACCGGGCTGGAGGTCCGCGCAAACCGCGGCGTGATCACGCTGCGCGGTGAGGTCGATGAGCTGACCGACATCACCCGATTCGAGTCCGCGGTCCGTGAAGTCGGCGACGTGGTGGATGTCGACAACCTGCTCCGGCTTCGCATACGGGATGCGCGGCCCCGGGTGCTCACCGCGTAGCCGGAACACCTCGCGATCGGCGACACTCCGCTCGTGTCGCTGCCCTTCGACCCGCCGCTCGAACCGATGCTCGCGCGCGCTGCCCCGGAGATCCCGAGGGACGGGAGCTGGCTCTACGAGCCGAAGTGGGACGGTTTCCGTGCGATCGTCTTTCGCGACGGAGACAGCGTCCACGTCGCGAGCCGGAACGCACTGGCACTCGAGCGGTACTTCCCCGAGCTGATTCAGCCGCTGCGCGACGCGCTTCCGGAGCGCGCCATCGTCGACGGCGAGGTGGTCATCGCGACCGAGCACGGGCTGGACTTCGATGCGCTGCAGCAGCGCATCCATCCTGCCGCATCCCGGGTGCGGATGCTCTCCGAGAAGACGCCGGCGTCGGTGGTGCTTTTCGATCTGCTGGGCCGCGATGCGGACGACCTTCGCGAGCGGCCGTTCGAGCAGCGGCGGAGAGGGCTGATGGAGGCGATCGCCAGCAGCCCGATGGTGGGGGTCACCCCCCAGACCGCGGATCCGGAGGAGGCGACCACCTGGTTCACGCGCTACGAGGGAGCCGGACTCGACGGCGTCGTGGCCAAGGATCCCGCGGGCGCCTACCGCCCCGGGGAGCGACGCTGGATCAAGGTGAAGCACCTGCGTACCGTCGACTGCGTTGTGGGCGGGTACCGCATCGCCAAGGACGGGCGCGGCATCGGGTCACTGCTGCTCGGCCTGTACGGCTCCGACGGCGCGCTCCATCACGTCGGCCACACCTCCTCGTTCGACGCCGCGGAGCGCCGGGCGATCCTCGAGCAGCTCCAGCCGCTCGTCGGCGGCGACAGCTTCGGTCATGGACGGACCCCGGGAGGCCCGAGCCGCTGGCAGCGCTCGGCCGACAGCGCGTGGACATCGGTGAGCCCGGAGCTGGTGTGCGAGGTGTCCTTCGACCACCTCCAGAGCGGCCGGTTCCGCCACGCATCGCGGTTCCTCCGCTGGCGGCCGGACAAGGCCCCGCATTCCTGCGCCTTCGATCAGCTCTCGCCTCCCGAGGAGTTCTCGCTGGACGACATCCTCGTCACTCGAGGCGCATGAGCCAAGCCCGCCGTCCTGCCCATGGGATGCGCCAATGAGCGTGGAGTGCCGCCGCGGTCATGGCCGGAACTGACTACAGCTCGTACCTGCGCATCGACGAGCTGCTCGACCTGCAGCACCCGCTCACCGAGGGCGCGCATGACGAGATGCTCTTCGTGGTCATTCATCAGGCCTTCGAGCTCTGGTTCAAGCTGATCCTTCACGAGCTCGACCGCGCGACCGCTGAGCTGCGGGCGGGCCGGCCGCAAGCAGCGATGGCACCACTGCACCGCACCACCCGCGTCGACGAGCTGCTGATAGGGCAACTGCGCGTGCTCGAAACCTTGACGCCCGAGGGATTCCTCGAATTCCGCGACCCGCTCAAGCCCGCATCCGGACTGCAGTCGGGGCAGTTCCGGGCCATCGAGATCCTGGGCGGTCTTGACGGAACGACACCGGCCGGAACCTCGCCGCTCTCCGATCACGACCGGGAGGAGCTGCGTCGACGCGCCGCGTCTCCGACGCTGTTCAGCGCGCTCTGCGCGTCGTTGCGAGCGCATGGCTTCGATGCCCCCGACGGAGAAGGCAGCGAGCTTCGCGAGCGTCGAGTCGACGCGCTCGTGGCGCTGTACCGAGACCATGCGTCACCGGAACGCGCCGTCCTTCACCGCGTGTGCGAGCTCCTCCTCGATCACGACGAGTCGATCGCGCGCTGGCGTTTTCATCACGCGCTGATGGCCGCGCGCCTGATCGGCTCGCGCCCTGGCACCGGCGGTGGCGGGGTCGCCTATCTCGACACCACCATCACGTTGCGATTCTTCCCCGAGCTCTGGGAGGTGCGCAACCGGCTGTGATCACCCAGGTTACTGACAACATCGACCGCAACTCGTGCGCGATCCTGGATGAACAGGACCCGCTTGCCGGATTTCGCGATCGTTTTCTCGACGACGGGGCGACCATCTACCTCGACGGCAACTCGATGGGGCGTCTCCCCAAGGCCGCGCTGACGCGCTTGCAGGAGATGGCCGAACACGAATGGGGAACGATCCTGGTCCGCGGCTGGACCGAGTCGGGGTGGATGGAGTCGCCGCTGCGAGTCGGTGACCGCATCGGGGAGCTGGTCGGCGCGTCACGGGGTGAGGTGCTGGTCGCCGACACGACGTCGGTGGGGCTGTTCCGGTTGATGACCTCGGTGTTGCGAGCACGACCGCAGCGCCGTGTGATCGTGACCGAGCGGAGCAACTTCCCAACCGATCTCTACATCGCCGGTGGCGTTGCAGAGCTGTTCGGGGGTGAGGTCCGGGCGGTCGATCGCTCCGGGCTGCGCGACGCGCTCGACGGCGACAGCGCGCTGCTCCTGCTGACCGAGGTGGACTTCCGAACCGGCGAGCGCCATGACATGGGCGCGCTCACCGAAGCCGCGCACGCCGCGGGCGCGCTCGTGCTCTGGGATCTCTCTCATTCCGCCGGCGCTGTCCGGGTCCAGCTCAACCACCATGGGGTGGATCTGGCCGTGGGGTGCGGCTACAAGTACCTCAACGGCGGACCCGGATCACCGGCGTATCTGTACATCGCGAGCGCGCTGCAGGACGAGTTGCGCAATCCGATCCAGGGCTGGCTCGGTCACGACAACCCGTTTCTCTTCGACGCCGAGTACCGCCGGGCGGCGGGGATGCGAGGCTGGATGAGCGGATCACCGCCGGTGCTGGCGATCGGCGCGCTCGCCGTCGGCATCGACATTCAGCTCGAGGCCGGCGCAGGCGCGGTGGGAGCGAAGGCGGCGATGCTCACCGAGGTCTTCATCCGCCTTGCCCACGCCCGCCTCGACGCGCTCGGCTTCGTGGTGGCGACGCCTGACTCACCCGAACGGCGCGGCGCGCAGGTGTCACTTCGCCATCCAGACGGGCTCGCGATCGTGCGCGCAGTGGCCGACCGGGGCGTCATCGGTGACTTCCGGCCGCCGGACCTGTGCCGTTTCGGGCTCGCTCCTCTCTACACGCGGTACGTCGACCTGTGGGATGCCGTCGAACGAATCGCCGAGGTGGTCGAGAGCGGCGCACGTCTCCTGCCGAAATACCGCGAAGAAGTCGCGATTCCCTAGCTCAGCGCCGAGCGTTACCGCGGGTCGCGCGCGATCCAGACCACATTGACCACGCGACGATCAGCACCACCATCGCGACGATGACCCACAGCGCGTAGTTGCTGATCGTCTGCGCGACTGCAACCGCGGGCTGGCCGATCGCCCAGCCCGCGCCGACGATGAGACCGATGTACGCGAGCGTGCCGATCACGTCGGCGATGATGAAGATCACAAACGGCATGCCGGCCTCGCCTGCCGCCATGTAGAAGAGCGGCGAGGGAGCGGGCAGGAAGGGTGCGAGCACGATCGTCCACACGCCGTATTTCTTGAAGAAGCGCTCGCCCCGGGCGGCTCGTTTGCGCCAGCGGGGATCGGTGGCGCTGAGGTGGTTGATGAGGCTGCGTCCATATCGTTTCCCGGCCCAGAAGAAGAACGGGTCGGTGATCATCGAGATGGGAAGGGGCGCGATCAGGGCCAGGAGGAGTGGAGCCTTCCCCACTCTGGCGAAAGCGCCAGCGGTCACCATCGAAGCGATGCTGCCGCGAAGCGCACTGAGCAGCACCGGGTTGCGGCCGAGCAGTAGTGGTGTCAGCGGCAGCCCCGCGTAGTAGTAGATGGAGTTCGCGATGATCGGCCCCACGCAGAGCACGTCCTTGGCGCCGATGCCGGGGCGGGGACGGCGAGGCTCCGCCGGGGTGTCGACGATCAGGGTCTCGCTGTCCACCGACCCATTGTCGCCCGTTGCCGGAAAGCACGCTCTCAGGCGACGTCGCGGACCGGCACCTCGAGTGTCACGGTGGCATGGGTTGTGCGGCTCTGCCCGAACAGCAGGACCACCACGGCACCGATGATGAGTGTGGCCGCGATCAGCGTGACCAGGTTGACCTGCTCACCCAGCACGAGCGCTCCCAGGCCGACCGCCACCACCGGGTTCACAAACGCGTAGGTGGACGCGGCCGTGACCGAAACGTGGTGGAGCAGCCAGATGTAGGCCACGTAGCCCACCAGTGCGCCGATCAGGACCAGGTACACGAAGGCGGCCACCGAGGCGAAGGACACGCTGCCCAGGTGCACGTGCCCAAGTTCTCCGGTGACCACGCCGGCGATACCGAGCAGAACCCCGCCGGCAACCATCTCCATGCCGACGGCCGTCAGCGGCTGACCAGGTGCAGGTGCGTTGCGCGCGTACAGCGATCCGAGTGCCCAGAGCAGCGGCGACATCAGGACCACCAGGGTCTGCCAGTGGCCGGCCCCACCGCCACCGGGGCGGACGAGGAGCACGATGCCGGCGAGCCCGATGGCGATGCCGATAGCGGCTGTCCAGTTGATCCACCGGCCACCGAAGGCCGGCGCGAACAGCGCCATCCACAGCGGGACGGTGGCGATGATGAGGGCAACGAAACCGCTCGGCAGGTATTGCTCGCCCCAGGCGACGCCGCCGTTGCCGAAGAGCAGCAGGCAGCCGCCGATGATGATCGCCGACCGCCAGTGGATGAGGGTGAGCCGCTCCCGCGGCGCGCCCGGGCGGCGGGAGAACGCCAGGAGCAGCAGCCCGGCGAGGACGAACCGCGCGCCTGACATGAGCAGCGCCGGGATCGTCTCGATCGCGATGTGGATCGTGAGGTAGGTGGATCCCCAGATGAGGTACACCGCGGCAAAGGCGATCACGATCTGAGCGCGAGACGCCTGAGGATGGGGGAGCTGCAAGGTGGACACGTTCGATTCCATTTGTTATGCTACAAAACGATGAACGTACCGATACGTTATCACATCACCGGGCGACGGGCGTCTGAGATCGCCGAGAGCGTCGAGCGTGGGATTCGCGACGGCGAGCTCACCGCGGGAACTCGTCTGCCCACCGTCCGCTCGCTCGCTTCGCATCGTGGAATCAGCACCGCGACGGTGGCGTCGGCCTATCGCGAGCTGCGCCGGCGGGGACTGGTCGCGGGTGCGGGACGCCTCGGCACCACCATCGCCCCGCGCGTTCCGCCCTCGCCGCGCGGCAGGCCGATCGTGCCCGCCGGTGTCATCGACCTCCTGTCCGGCAACCCCGACCCGGCGCTGCTCGCCGACCTCGGACCCGCGTTTGCGTCGCTGCCGCGGGAGCCCGTGCTCTACGGCGCCAGTGGGTCCGATCCCGAACTGCTCGCCCTCGCAGCGGCGCGACTCGAGCGCGACGGGGTGCCGAGCGACCACCTCACCGTTGTCGGTGGCGCGCTCGACGGTGTTCAGCTTGCGCTCCAGGCGCATGTGCGCCCGGGCGACCGGATCGCGGTTGAAGACCCGTGCTATCCCGGGATCATCGACCTCGCCTCCGCGCTCGGGCTGACGGTCCTGCCGATGGCGATCGATGACCGCGGTCCGACGCCGGAGGGCCTCGCTCGTGCCCTTCGGGGTGGCGCCATCGCCTGCGCACTCACACCGCGTGCGCAGAACCCTTACGGGTCCGCAGTCGACTCGGAGCGGGCCGCGGAGCTCAAGGACGTCCTGAGTCGCCATCCGTCGGTTCTGGTGCTCGAGGATGATCATGCGTTCGACATCACAGAACGGCGCTGCCACTCGCTCTGTGAGCCGGGACGCGCACGCTGGGCGCATTTCCGCTCGGTGTCGAAGTCGCTGGGACCCGACCTGCGTCTCGCCATCATGACCGGCGACGCGACCACGGTCGCGCGTGTCGATGCTCGCCGGCTGCTCGCCGCCGGATGGGTGTCCCACCTCCTGCAGCGGATCGTGGTCGGCATGTGGAGCGATCCCGGCGAACCGGAGCGTGTCGCGGACGTCGCGGCCACCTACACGCGACGACGCGAAGCGCTCCGCGATGCCCTCCGCGCCCGGGGCATCGAGTCGCATGGCCGCTCGGGACTCAACGTCTGGATCCCGGTGGCGCACGAGGATGCGACCGTCGCAGCCCTCCAGGAGCGCGGGTGGGGCGTACTCGCCGGGGACAGGTTCCGCATCGCCAGCCCAAGAGCCATACGGGTCACCACAGCGCGCCTCGAGCCCGACGACGCGGTGCGCTTCGCCGCCGACCTCGAGGCGGCGATGACACCCGAGCCCTCGCGGCTCAGCTGACCGGTCGATGACCGACCATCGGTCCGAGCGTTTGCACGAGGACCGCGGCCGCGCCCTCTCCTTTGGTGGCGTCGCCGAGCTCTACGACAAGGCCCGGCCGTCCTACCCGAGCGATCTCATCGATGCCCTCATGGAACCTCGCCCGCGGCGCGTGCTGGATGTCGGATGTGGGACGGGCAAGGTCGCGCGGTTGCTGATCGAGCGGGGATGCGACGTCCTCGGCGTCGAGCCCGATCCTTCCATGGCGGCCATTGCGCGAGGCCACGGCATCAGTGTCGAGAAGGCGACGTTCGAGAGCTGGGATCCAAGGGGCCGGATCTATGACCTGATCGTCTCCGGGCAGGCGTGGCACTGGGTGGACCCCATGCTCGGCGTCACCAAAGCGCGGTCGCTGCTGCAGCCGATGGGACGGCTCGGTGTTTTCTGGAATCGTGGCTGGCCCGAGAAAGACGCTCAGCACGTTCTCGAGGACGTGTACGCCCGGTTTGCCCCCGAAATCGCGAAGACCAATGTCGCGCTCAATCCGAGGGACGAGCCGGCGGACCGTTTCGATGAGTTCCGAAGGGGCGGCGCGTTCACTGATGTCGAAGCGCGTGCATTCCCGTGGTCCGTGGCGTACGACCGGGCAGACTGGATCGACCTCATCGCCACCCACAGCGACCACGTCCGCTTGCCCGACGCCCGCCGACGTGCGCTCCTCGACGCCGTCGCCGACGCCGTCGACGCGCTCGGTGGAACCCTGACCTACAACTACTCGACGCTGCTGGTGCTCGGCACACGAGGGATATGACCGCCGCCGTACCATCGGCTGCGTGGCCACGGCAGTAGCGCGTCTGCGCTCCGTGATCCTGCGCTCCGCGCTCGTGATGTCACGACGGTCGGTGATTCCGCGGTTGGAACGGACTCGCCCTATGAGCCGGCGAGCGTGAGCCTGGTCGCCGACCAGGCGAGGGCTCTTGGGTTGCGGCTGCTCTCGCGACGTTGGGACGACCCGCCCCATACCATCGAGACGATGGACACAGCGATCGCCGAGCTCGCCGCGCTACGCCGGGTTGCGGTCGACTCCGAAGACCTGGAGGCGTTGCAGGAGGTCCTGGCGGAAATCACCGAGATGCGCCGCCAGCTGGACGCGTGACGACCGCGGTGCGAGAGAGATGACCGTCACCGACGGCGTCCAGATAGCGGCCGGCGTCCTGATCGTGCTGGTGATCATCTACGACGTGGTCCAGTCGGTGGTCATGCCCCGCCCGGCGGTGGGTCGGGTTCGCTTGAGCTTCACCATCATCCGAGGCGGGTGGCGCCTCTGGCGAAAGCTCGCCGAGCGTCCCAAGAAGTTGCAGACTCGCGAGACGGCACTCGCCGCGTTCGCGCCGATGATGCTGGTGGCGCTGCTCATTCTCTGGGGCCTGTCGTTCATCCTCGGCTATGCGCTCATCTTCAGTGGGCTGCATGCCGGCCTGCAGCCGCAGCCCGACTCCTTCGGCACCACGATCTACTTCTCAGCGGGGCGGATGCTCGCGTTCCCGGTCGCCGGCATCGAGGCGACCGGCGTGGCGACGCGCACCTTGGCGGCCGTCGAAGCGGCCACTGGTTTCGGTCTCTTCGCGCTGGTGATCAGCCTGCTGTTCTCGCTCTTCAGCTCCTTCCAGCGACGCGAGACGGCGGTGGTTGCGCTCGACGCGCTGGCCGGTGCGCCGCCCTCGGGTGTGCAGCTGCTCGAGACCTGCGCCAAGGACGCCATGCCGGAGCAGCTCACCGCGACCTTCGATGAGTGGCGGTTGTGGACTGTGGATGTCATCGAGAGCCACCTCTCCTACCCGCTGCTCTTCTACTTCCGTTCCAGTCACGACAACGAGGCGTGGGCCAACTCCTTTGGAGCAGTGATGGACGCCGCGACGCTCGTACTCACCACCGTCGAAGGGGGCCCGGTCGGTCAGGCGCGACTGATGCACAAGGTCGGTGCTCATTTCGTTGCCGACATGCGTGACCACTTCCGCTACGAGGGCGAGGCGGTTGCGGGTGTCGAGCGCGAGGAGTTCGTCGAGGCGTGTGGCCGCCTCGAGCGCGCGGGATATCAGCTGCACAACCTCGACAAGGCTTGGGACGCGTTCAGCGTGCTGCGTAGCAAGTACGGCGGATGGCTCAACCAGACGACCAAGGGCCTCAGCGTCCTGCCGGCGCCCTGGATCGGCGATCGTTCCTACCTGCCACACCGTGAGCGAGCGGCGCCGGGTCGTGGTCAGCAGCGGGTGGCCTGAGGACTCACCCGGACGTACCCGTCGCAACGCAGCACCGGAAGCGGCGGATAGCGCGGGAAGCGCGGATCGCTGCCGGCGAGTCCGCAGCGCACGAACGTGGAGCGCGCACCCGTGACCAGGCGCGCATGCACGCACAACGCGCACAGGCCGGGATCCGGTGGGCGAGACACACGCACGACAACATGGTGCGCGTGCCGGCCGCACGACCGCTTACCATGCGCGGGCAGTGCCCGCCATGACCGTCGCCGAACACATCGAAAAGGCAGTTCGCAAGATCGACAGGTCAACGGCGATCGATCATTGGGATCGGAACCTCGGGCGGTACGACGCCGAGGAGTTGATGGTTGAGGTGCTCGGGAGGAAGCTCACTCCGAGGGTTCTCGACCGCGTGCTCGACGGGTCGTCGAAGAAGCGTTTCGGCGCGATGGTCGCGCGGCGTGTCAACGGAGAACCGATTCCCCGCATCAAGGGCCACTACACGTTTCGCGGCCTCGATCTACTCGTGAGAGACGGCGTTTTCGTACCGCGGGCATCGAGCGAGTTGCTCGCGGAGGAGGCGATCAAGGCGCTGCGCCGGCGGCGCGGGCAGCGCGTCGCCGTCGACGTGGCAACCGGTGCCGGCCCCGTGGCGCTCGCCGTCGCCAACGAGGTGCGGCGCGCTGATGTGTGGGGTGTTGACATCTCGGTGGACGCGGCCGCGCTCGGCAAGGAGAACGCACGCCGGGCCGGGCTTCCCAATGCGCACTTCCGCGCAGGGGATCTGCTGGACGGCCTGCCGCGCCGGCTGCGCGGCAGCATCGATGTCTTCACCATTCACCCCCCGTACGTCCTGCGCGGCGACCTGAAGGAGCTGCCGCGAGAGATCCGGAAGTTCGAGCCGCTGCAGTCGCTCACCGACGGCTCGGACGACGGGCTTGGGTTGGTGCGCAGGCTCGCGAGCGAGGCGCACGAGTGGCTCAGGCCGAGCGGCGTGCTCCTCGTTGAGGTCGGCACCTACCTGTCGCGCCGGACGCAGGCGACGCTTCGAGCCGCACGACTCGTCGATGTCGGATGGACGAAGGACGAGCTTGGCGTGACCCGCGTTGTTTCGGGACGTACGCCCCGGGGAAATCTGCAGCCGGCTCGTTGATGGCGGGCTTGGTCAGTCTCGCGATGCGGGATCGCCGGGCTCGGATGCGGCCACGCGGCGTGAGGGTGGCGCCGGTTTCCCTGTGAGCTCGGTCGGCGCGTCAGCGCGCGTGCGAAGGCCGGCAAGACGGGGCTTCTCTCCGCCGCCCTCCGCCGCGAACACGAGTTGATGCTGCAGCGTCTCGATCTCGTGCTCGAGCGCCACCTTGGCGTCGATGACTCGGAGCAACTCGTCGCGCAGCAGCGATGCCTGACGGGCCGGGTCAGGGTCGGTTGTTATCGCCGCGATGCGCTGCTGCTCGTGCTCGCGCCATCGAGTTGCAAGTAGGGTCGCGGTGCCATCCGGGGGTCGGTATGAGCGGGCGCCCGCCTCGACCACGCGACGAATGATGGCCGGCCCGCTCGCCGTGTTGAGCCGCTGGCGCAAATGCAACGGGTGACGTGGCGGCGGATCGGTCAGCCGGAGCCGGGGCCAGTAGATACGCACCGCACCGTCGTACACCGAGAGCATGCCGAGTCGCTTGGTGAGTCGGTGCGAATCCTCGACGCGCGGCATGACGAAGACGTGTGCAAGCCCGCAGAGCTCGAGTGCCGTGAGTGCCGGGTCGCCGGCATCGGTCGGGTAGACGCCGTCCTCCTCCTTCACGGCGCTGAAGAGCACAACCGCGAGGCGCCGCCCAGGGTCCAGAAGACACGCCTGCACGAACGAGTCAATCCGTTCGGAGCCGACCAGCGAGTCCGGCGCCGCGCGCAGTCGCTGCGTCCCGGCGGTCGCTCCCTTGTCGACGAAATCGTGGAGCAGCGCCACCAGCGGCGCGGCGAGCGGCGACGGCGGCACGCGGAGATGGCGCATGTCCTGCTCCACCGAGACGCCGATCTCCACGATGTCGCCGGTGCGCACCGCGTCGACGGTGGTCAGCCAGATTATCGACGGGTCCCACTGGTCGGGTCGGTGCACGGCGACACGACACAGCGATCGACTGCCGCTGTCGCAGCGCACAACGGTGACCTTCAGACCATTTTCCTGAAGTTCACCTTCGGTCAACAAATCCGTCGCAGTCTTAAGACCACTCGTTGCCCAGAGCCAGGTTCTCTGAGCCGCCGCTTCAAAAAGCGCAGCTCCGGCCACCCCCTTGGAGTCGAGGGTGAGTCTCGCCCCGAGGGCGCGGAACATTGCCCGTCATCCTACATCGTCGATCGCACCGCGCAGCGCCGCGATCACTCCGCGCGCATGGCGCTGTTCCTGGCGGAGGTTGCCAAACGCAACCCGGATCGCATACGCGCCACGCAACTTCGTGTGGCTCACGAAGAAGTGTCCAGCCGTGTTGATTCGCTCGACGATTCGCTGGTTGAGCGTGTCGAGCGTTCCGGGATCGTCGAGGCCGGGTGGATGGGCGCGCAAGCAGACCACACTGAGCGGCGCCGGTGCGAGCAGCTCGAAGTCCGGTTCTCCATCCACCCAGCGAGCGAGCATGGACGCGTACTCACAATGCTCTCGAATGCGCTGTGCGAGCCCGTCGCCACCGAAATAACGGATGACCATCCACAGCTTGAGCGCACGCATCCGGCGGCCGAGCGACGTTCCGTAGTCCATGAGGTTCGGGGCGTCCAGCTCCGAGCCGTCAGCGGTGGTGAGGTACTCGGGCACGATCGAGAACGCGCCGCGAAGCACGTCGGGGCGTCGCGTCCACAGCACGCTGCAGTCGATTGGCGTGAAGAGCCATTTGTGCGCGTTGACGACGATCGAGTCGGCCCGCTCGGCGCCGGCGAGAACCCAGCGCAGCTCCGGCGCGATCGCCGCCGCGCCGCCGTAGGCCGCGTCGACGTGGAGCCACAAGCCGTGCTGTTCGCAGAGTTCCGCGATGGCCGGGACCGGGTCGACGCTGGTCGTCGAGGTGGTGCCGGCGGTGGCAACAACCGCGAAGGGCCGAACGCCCGCGGCGACATCCTCGTGAATCGCCTGGCGCAGCGCGACCGGGTCCATGCGAAATCGTTCGTCGACCGGGATCGAGCGCAGTCCGTCCTTGCCGATACCTAGGACGATGCCGGCCTTCTCGACGGATGAGTGCGCCTCGGTTGAGGCGTAGTAACGCAACCGGGGAAGTTCGGGCCGGCCGGCCATGCCAAGCTCGCGGATGCGCAGGTCGGCCTGTGCCTCGCGAGCCGCCGCAAGCGCATACAGCGTGCTCGATGAGGCGGTGTCGTTGATGACGCCGAACATTGGCTGCTCCAGCCCCACCAGCTGGCGCAGCCAGTCGAGAGTCACCTGCTCGAGCTCGGTTGCCGCAGGAGCGGTCCGCCAGAGCATCGCGTTGACGTTGAGCGCCGCGGCGAGGGTCTCTCCGAGGATCCCCGGCCCGGAGGCACTCGATGCGAAATAGGCCATGAACCCGGGGGACTGCCAGTGGGTGGTCGCCGGGATGAGCAGCTCCTCGATGTCGGCGAGCACGGCGGAGATCGGTTCGCCGTGCGCCGGCGGCGCCGGCGGGAGTCCGCGACGCACCGTCCCCGGCTGCCCGGGGCTGAGCACAGGGAAGCGTTCGAGGTCGCGAAGGTACTCCGCGGTCCAGTCGGCCACGCGATGCGCGGCTCGCCGGTACGCCTCCGGATCCATGTCGCCGATGGGTCCTGCCGCGGTTTCGATGTCGTCGCTCATGTGGTCGGCCAGATCGTGACGCTCGGATGGCTCGCCCCGCTCTGCGATCGAACGGTGCGCCGCCGAGGTCCCCCGCGCGCAGCGCTAGACTGACACCGTGACCGCATCCCTGACCGTCGCCGATGTGATGCACAAGCCGGCGGTGGTCGTGCCGACCAGCATCACTCTGGCGGAGGCGTCGGTGATCCTGGACGGCGCCAACGTGGGAGCGGCGGCGGTCCTCGATCCGCAGGGGCGGCTGCGTGGCATGCTCAGCGAGCGTGACCTTCTCCGGTCGGTCGGGCACGGAATCGATCCCGGCACCGCCAAGGTCGAAGAGGTCATGACCAAGAACCCGGTCACGGTCTCGGTGACCGACACCGTGGAGAAGGGACTGGAGGTCTTCCGGGAACGTCGTTTCCGCCATCTCCCCGTGATGGATGGCGAGCATGTGGCGGGCATCCTCTCGATCCGTCACGTCGTGCGGGTCGCGCACATCGAGGAGGTGCAGCCGGCGGGATCCGCTCCTCCGGGTCTCGCGCCTCGAGGACTCGAGGGTGTCGCCGTTGCAGAGACCGCGGTTGGCGACGTACGAGGCGAGGAAGGGTTCTTCCACTACCGCGGCTACAACGCCACCGAGCTGGCGCGCCGTTGTTCGTTCGAACAGGTCTGGCACCTGCTGAGCGAGGGTGAGCTGCCCGATGACGCCCAGCTGAAGGCTTTCACGAAGCTCGCCGTCGAGGCGCGCTCGGTTCCGGAAAAGGTCGCTGAACTGCTTCCCCAGATCGCCGCGCTCCCGGGATACACACCGTTGATGGCGCTGCGTTCGGCCGTGTCGCTGGCGGGCGCTGCGCTCGAGCAGAAGCCGACGCTTGACATACCTGCGGACGAGGTCCGAAGAGAGTGCCTGAAGATGGCGGCCGTGGTTCCGGTGCTGCTCATGCGGCTGCACCGCCACCATCTCGGCCTCGAGCCGGTTGAGCCGGACTCCGACCTCGGCTACGTGGGCGCCTATATCCAGATGCTCACCGGCGAGCGCCCCAACGAGCGAGCCATCCGAGCACTGGAGCAGTACCTCATCCTCACCATGGACCACGGGTTCAACTCGTCGACATTCACCGCACGGGTGATCACGTCGACGGGGTCTGATATCGGCTCCGCCCTCACGGGAGCGATCGGCGCCCTGGCCGGTCCGCTCCACGGTGGCGCGCCGTCGCGTGCGCTTGCGATGCTGGATGCAATCGGCACCCCCGACAAAGCCGAGGAATATCTCCGCCACGAGATTTCCTCGGGGGAGCGCCTGATGGGCTTCGGTCACCGCGTCTACAAGACCGACGACCCGCGCTCGACGCTGCTGCGCGAGGTGGCGATCGAGCTGGGTGGTCCTCAGGCCGAGTTCGCCGTGCAGGTCGAGCAGACGGCGCTGCGCGTGCTCAACGAGCTCAAGCCAGGCCGCCGCCTGTACACCAATGTTGAGTTCTACGCAGGTGTCGTCATGAACAGCGTCGGCATTCCGCCGGACATGTTCACCCCCACGTTTGCGTCAAGCCGCACGGTGGGCTGGACCGCGGCGATCGCGGAGCAGGCCGCCAACAACCGGCTGATCCGCCCTTCCGCGCTCTATGTTGGACCGCAGCCGCCGCGGCCTCTGCCCGATGGCTACGGCGCGGCGACCAAGAGCGCCGAACTCGCGCGCTGAACGCGGGGTAACGTCGGGGTAACGGGCGCCATTTCGCTGGCGATCACCGAAACAAGCTCGTCACCCAACCACAACGTTTGGCCAGCGTGTGTGACCGATGCTCAACGACATGATCCCGGCATTTTTCCCAGCGTTGGTAGCCCTGGTGAGATCGATGACCGTTCCCACCAGCCGGCGGCGCGATGACGAACGTGGTCAGGGGCTCGTTGAGTACGGGTTGATCCTCATCCTGATCGCGATCTTCGTCATCGTTGTTGTCGGTGTGGTCGGACACCAGACGAACAACGTCTTCTCGAACGTCAGCAACGGTCTGAACGCTTAGCCTGGCGGCGGCCCTGCTGCAACGCAGAGTCCGCCGCTCCCTCTGAGTTCCTCGGCCGTGGCGTCTCGTATGGTTGCGTCCAGTGGAGTCGCACACCGCACATCACCAGGACGTATCCGGCGATGACCGGGCACGCGCGAGGCCATCCCTTGCGGGCGCCGTCCTGTGTGGCGGTCGGAGCGCGCGGATGGGCGTCGACAAGGCGACTGTCATCTTCGAAGGGATGACCCTGCTTGACCGCGCGCTGGCGCGTCTCGACTCCGTGTGCGATCCCGTGCTCGTCGCCGCCGGCGACCTTCCGCTGACGATCACGGGCCGGCACCTCGTCCGCGACGCCGTGGCGGGAGCGGGACCGCTGGCCGGGCTCGTCGCGGCCCTGCGCGCCTCACCGCACAGGATGCTCGCGGTCGTCGCGGTCGACCTTCCGTGGATCGATCCGATGCTCATCAGGATGCTCGCGGCCAGGATCGGCGACCACGACGTTGCGGCATGCGAAACCAGGCGGGGTATCGAGCCGCTCCATGCGGTCTACTCGACGGCGATCCTCGATGCTGCCGAGAGCGCCCTCGCCGGAAAGGACAGATCGCTGCGGCGGCTGATCGACGGCGCCCATGCGCTGCGGCTTGCCGAGAGCGAATGGCGCGGCGCCGGCTTCTCGGACGGCTTCACCCGCAACCTCAACTCGCCCAACGACCTCCTGGAGGTCAGTCAGCAGCCTCCCCGATGAGCGATCGGACCACTGAGGCGGCCGCCTCGAGGGCGTCAGCCTGGGTGGCGCCCGAGTGAACCGAATCCTCGACGAACCGGCCGACCAGGAACGCGACGAGCGGAGCGTTCTGCCGTTCGGTCGCGTGCGCGACATCGCGCGCGATGCGAAGAAGCTGCGCCCGCCCGGCGAGATCGAGCGGCTCCAGGGCCGCGGCCGGCCCGCGAGCCGCGCTCAGCCGTGACGCGAGCTCGCTGAGCACATCGCTGCTCGGGGGTGGCTCGATCACGTCACCCACCATTTTGCCCGATGCCCGCGATCGCGGGAACCCGCGCCGATACCCGGTCGCTATCGTGGTCGGCATGACCGTGCGCCACCAGAGGGTGATGCAGGTTGCCGCCGGTGGGGCCGTGACCTGGCGGAGCGACGACGTCAGCACCGAGGAACCACTCGAGATCCGTGTGGGTGACGTCTCGCTCTCGGTCACGATGCGCACCCCTGGGGACGACTTCGACCTGGTCGCCGGGTTCCTGGTCACCGAGGGCATCGTCCGAGGTGCCGCCGAGATCGGCGCGATGCGGATGTGTCCTGATGCGAACGCGGCGACGGGCGAGCTGAACATCGTCGAGGTCACCCTGTCCGCTGCCGCTGCGTCACGCGACCTCGCGCCGCGCGCGTTCTACATGACCTCCTCCTGTGGCTTGTGCGGCAAGGCGAGCATCGAGGCGGTGCGCACGAAGTCGGCATACGACGTCGCGGAGGATCCCCTGCGCGTCTCGCCCGAGCTGCTGCTCGCACTGCCTGCCGTGCAGCGGTCCGCGCAGCCGCAGTTCGCGCGCACCGGCGGGCTGCACGCCGCGGCCCTCTTCGACGCTGAAGGTGCGCTTCTGTGTCTGCGCGAGGATGTCGGCCGGCATAACGCCTTCGACAAGGTCATCGGATGGGCCGCCACCCAGGGATTGCTCCCGCTGCGGTCGCACATGATCCTCGCATCGGGCCGGGCGAGCTTCGAGCTGACGCAGAAGGCCCTGATGGCTGGAATCCCCTTGCTGGCAGCGGTTTCCGCGCCTTCGAGCCTCGCCATCGAGCTTGCGACCGACTCCGGGATGACCTTGATCGGCTTTCTTCGCGGCGAACGGATGAATGTGTACGCCGGTCACGAGCGGATCGTTCGCGAATGAGTGACGCTGACGAGCGGCGCTGGCGCGCCGCGGAGATCACCGTGAGTGACAGCCGTCGCGGCGTCGACGCTGATGACCGCAGCGGCGACGTCATCGTGGCCCGGTTCGCGCTGCTTCCGGCCGATGTCGTGACCCGGAAGAGCGTGCCCGACGACATCGAGGAGATACGCGCCGCCGTACGCCAGTGCACGGCAACAGCCGACGTCATCATTCTCACCGGAGGCACCGGCCTCGGTCCTCGCGATGTCACCCCGCAGGCGCTGGCGCCGATATTCGACTACGAGGTTCCGGGCATGGCCGAGGTGATGCGCCACCAGGGCATGCAGTCCACGCCACACGCGATGCTCTCGCGCCAGGTGGTCGGCGTTATGGGGAACTGCCTCGTGCTCGCGCTCCCCGGGAGTCCCGCAGCGGTCGCCGAATGTCTCGATGCGGTGTGGCCTGCACTGCCACACGCTCTCGCCGTGCTTTCCGGGAACACGCGGCACCCCGATCCCGCGAGCCCGGCGACCTAGACCGTTTCGGGCCGGTCGAGCGACCCGCTCCGACCACCCTCCTTGTGCACCAGCGTGACCTCGGCGATCGTCGCCCAATGGTCGACGGCCTTGATCATGTCGATCACCGTGAGCCCGGCGATGGCGACCGCGGTCAGTGCCTCCATCTCGACCCCGGTCGCGCCCTCGACGCGCGCGGTTGCCTGGATCACGATGCCGGGCGTCTCCGATGTGTCGAGTTGCAGGTCGACGTCGATGTGGCGCAGGGCGAGTGGGTGGCAGAGCGGGATCAGCTCCGACGTTCGCTTGGCGCCCATGATGCCCGCAAGCCTCGCGGTGTCGAGCACGCTGCCCTTCGCGATCCTGTCGCCGGCGATGCGCTGCACTGCTTCGGGGCTGCAGTTCACGCGCCCGCGTGCTGTCGCATTGCGTTGGGTCACCGGCTTGTTGCTGATGTCGACCATTCGCGCCCGGCCGGTTGCATCGACGTGGGTGAGACGTCGCTCGGTCATGAAGCTGTCTCGGCGGCGTGGCCGTGCCGGGCATCGACCCAGCGCGCACCGTCGGTTCTGTGCTCGCGCTTCCACACCGGCACGGTGCTCTTGATGAGCTCGAGCGCCTCCTGGCACGCGGGAAACGCCGTGTCGCGGTGTGGTGCGGCCACCACCACGACCACACTGGCATCGCCGATCTCCAGTGATCCGGTGCGGTGCACGATGGAGATGGTGCTGATACCGCCCCGCGCGTAGAGCTCGTGGCCGATCCGGCGCATCTCCGACTCGGCCATCTCGGCATATGCCTCGTAGTCCATCCGGTGCACGGTCACGCCGTCGCTGTGATCACGAACTCTGCCGATGAATGTCGCCACAGCGCCGTCGCGAGACGTCCCCGCAGCGGCGATCACCGCGGCGATATCGATCGGAGCGTCGGTGATCCAGACCCGCACCGGCGGTTCATCGACGTTGCCTCCCGCAACCGGGGGGATGAACGCGATGGTGTCGCCGCTGATCACCGCGGTGCTCCATTCGCAGTAGCCGAGGTTGCGCGCCGCGCGGACCGACCCGGCATCGAGCGCGGCAGCGGGGTGGCGGCGCACCAGCTCGTCCCACACCTCCTGCACGGTTGTGCCTTCGAGGTGGATCTCGGCGACGCCGACTCGCTCGCGCAGGGGGCCAAAGACCAGGACGGTGATGTCATCCACCGGTCAGCCGCCGATGTACGACATCTCGATGCGTTCGCCCTCGGCGATGCCAAGTCCGCGCAGCTCCGAGTATCGGTCGTCGCGGACCTTCCACCGAGCGGCGATGATGCGACGCAGCGCCTCATCGTCGGCGCCCGACCGCAGCGGTTCGCGCAGGTCGACGCCGGCGGTCGCGAACAGGCACGTGTACAGCCGGCCATCCACACCCAGACGAGCACGGGTGCAGTCGCCGCAGAAGGGGCGGCTCACGGAGGTGATCACGCCGAGGTCGCCCTTGCCGTCCGCGAACCGATATGTCCTGGCCACCGAAGCTGGGTCGGGGGCGTCCTCGAGGAGTGGGTACACCTTTCGCACCCGCTCGAGGATCTCCTCACCGCTCACCACGTCGGCCATCCGCCACCCGTTGGTGGCACCCACGTCCATGTACTCGATGCAGCGAAGGCCGAGCCCCTCGTCGCGCGCGAAGTCGACGAGGTCGAGCAGACCATGCTCGTTGACGCCGCGCTGCACCACGCAATTGAGCTTGATGGGTGCGAGCCCGGCCTCGCGAGCGGCTGCGATCCCGTCGAGCACCTCGCTTACCTCGATCCGCGAGTCGCTCATCGATGCGAACACGGCCGGGTCGAGCGTGTCGAGGCTGACGGTGACGCGCTGCAGACCCGCGTCGTGCAGGCGGGACGCCCAGCGCCGGAGCAGCGCGCCGTTGGTGGTCAGCGCGATATCCGGCACGCCGAGTTTGGCAATGCCCTCAACGATCTCGACGAGGTCGGGCCGGAGCAGCGGTTCGCCGCCGGTCAGGCGGATCTTGGTCACGCCCAGCGAGGCGAACACTCCCGCCAGGCGCACGATCTCCCGCGCGTCGAGCGCTTCCGCCCGCGGCAGGAAGCGATGCCCGGGACCGAACCGCGCCTTGGGCATGCAGTACGGGCAGCGGAAGTTGCAGCGATCGGTCACCGAGATGCGGAGGTCGCGCAGCGAGCGGCCCAACCTGTCGGGACCGATCGTCACCTCGGGCGGCGCGGACACGATCGTCATCGCAGCGGGATCGCCTCGACGATGGCCCCTGACTCCACACTCTCGAGGTCCGCGGGAAGCACCAGCAGGCAGTCGGCGCGTGTGAGCGAGTGCAGCATCGATGAGCCCTGGTCGCCGGAGCTGTGCGCGTGCGGGAGGTCGTCGTTCGACGGCGAGGCCAACACGGCGCGCGCATACGTCTCGAGGCCCGCGGGCTTGCTCATCCGCTCGGCGATCCGGACGCGCATCCGCCGCCGATGCAGCTCCTTTGCACCCTGCATCTTGCGGATGACCGGTCGCGCGAAGAGCTCGAAGGTCACCGAGCTGCTGACCGGGTTGCCCGGCAACCCGATGAAGACCGCAGTGCGGAGCCTTCCGATCAGCACCGGCTTGCCCGGGCGCATGGCCACCCGCCAGGTCGAGATGGACCCCAGCTCTGCAGCCACCTCGCGAACCCAGTCGTGGTCACCGACGCTGACGCCCGCGCTGCTCACGACGAGGTCCGACGCTGCCGCCGCCTCGAGCATCGCGCGCACGGACTCCTTCGAGTCGCGGG
>JBAPOS010000030.1:0-7305 GCA_049279755.1 Candidatus Dormiibacterota bacterium
GCTCAGGATGTCGCGGATGGGTCGCTCCCGGCGCGGCAGCTGCGGCCTCGCTTTGACATCTTCCCCTTCCCGGCTCGCCCAGTTCAGGAGCAGACGGATCGGCCGGATGTAGGTGGCGACGCTGTGCTTGGAGAGTGGCTGGCCAGCCTCGGTGGTGCGTGAGAGCAGCTCTGAGGTGAACCGGTCGACCGCACGGCGATCGAGCTGACCGATATCGGTGATGCCCTCACGCTCGCACCAGGGCAGAAAGACCGCGTCCAGGGCGTACTCGTACTGCTTGAGGCTGCGGGGCACGAGCCCGCGCGCCCGGCAGCTGGCCAGATAGTCGACGACGAGATGACGGATGCTCGAGGGCGGAGTGCCTTTGACGATGCGAATGGTCACGGGAAATTCCTCACAAAACGTGCAGCGCAGTGCACCAAAGTGTTCAACGACTAACCCGCAAAACCCAACTACAGCATCGACTAAGCGGGTGACTCGATGTGTGCCCTGACGACCCCTCACCGATCGTGAAATCGCTCGAAATGAATTGAAATCGGTGCTCAGGGTCGGATTGGCTGGGGAGAGAGGATTCGAACCTCTGATTGGCTGATCCAGAATCAGCTGCCTTACCACTTGGCCACTCCCCAGCGGAGCCATCGAGTGTACCGGACACCCCCTGGGGCCCCTGTTTGCCACCAGGGCACGCGGCATATACTGGACAGTGATGGATCTGCTCGAGTTGCTCCGCTTTCAGGCCCGACGCTACCGCTGCTCGGCGTGTGGCGAGAACATGGCCGACTGCGGGATCAACGTGCTCGCCCAGCAGGGCAACCGCGCCCTGGTCCGGGTGACCTGTGCGTCCTGCAACGACGAGAACCTCCTCCAGATCATCTTCCAGACCGAGACCGAGGAGAACAAGGTCCCCGCCATCGATGAGGGGTTCCCGGACGTCGCCGACCCGATCACCGGTGACGAGATGCTCGAGCTCCATTCGCTGCTTTCCTCACACGAAGGCGCGCTCACCGAGCTGCTCGTCAAGCGCTGACGGCGATCCCCGCAGGGGGTCGTGCGACACTTGCCCGCCGTATGGCGAGCCTCGATCCCGGCGAGAGCATGGTCTTCGACGCCCTCTACGGGCTCGAGTTTGGCGAGACCTCCCCGGAGCGCATGACGGCCACGTGTCCGGTCACCCCCAAGGTCCTCCAGCCCTTCGGCATCGTCCACGGCGGTGTCTTCTGCGCGATCGGCGAGACGATCACGTCGGTCGGCACCTACCTGGGGGTCAAGGACGCCGGCAACATCTCCGTCGGGATGTCCAACAACATGAGCTTTCTGCGTCCGATCAGCAGCGGCACCATCCATGCCGAGGCCAAGCCGCGCCACCGCGGGCGGACCACCTGGATCTGGGACGTCGAGATCACCAACGACGACGGCGCGCTCTGCGCCATCGGCCGGATCACGATCGCGGTTCGGCCCCGGCCTTAGCTTCCTGGCGATCGACCAGCCGTTTGGCCGCGTATGCGCCGCCGGCGGACCCGGCCGCCGACACGCCGCGAAGCACCACCTTCTGCCAGACCGGCGTCTTGTCGCCGCCCTTCTTGACCTCCTTGCGCAGCGCCTGGAGCTCGGCCACGAGGTCGTCCAGGGTCACCGGAGCCGTCTCCTCTTCGGGCGCATCGCGACGGAAGCGCGAGCGCACGTACACGATCGCCCCGATCAGCACCACCGTCCCGCCGGCGATTGCCGCGTAGCGCGGACCATCACGGCGCAGGCGCGCCTTCCAGTCGAGCTCGGCACGCACCTTCTGCTCCAACCGGCCGGCGCTTTCCGCGAGCGCCTGTTTGGTCAGCTCCCGCTGACGCTGCGCTTCGTCAGTTCCCGGAGCCACTCGGCATCCTCCTTCAACGTTCCTTCGATTGACTTCCGCCCTCGCTTGATGGCCTTTCTCGCCCGTGACTGTCCGAAGAAGATGAGCACGCCCGCGAGAATCAGGAAGACCCCGCCGAGCGCCAGCCAGCGCACCCACTCCGGGCCCAGGATATCGAGCCCCGACGGGAGTGCGCCCAGTGCCTCGATCACTGCAATCAGCAGAAAGACGGCCGCGACAATGATCAGCGCCATTGCGATCACCAGCTGGATGACCGCCCGCTTGAGCTCGGCGCCGATGACAGTGAGCTCTGCGCGCGCCAGTTTGATCGCGTCCTCGACCACCTGACGCGCAAGCGAGATGGGGTCGGTGCTCTCAGGCGCGTCGCCGTCCACGGTACCTCCTGATTTCGGATCGGGAGCTCAACGCGACACTCCAGTGCGGCGCGCCGCCCGCAAGCTCACCCAAACTCGCAAGGTTGCATGATACTTGCGCGTGCCACGGGGGGCGTAACCCGGGCCCCGCCCACCCCGTTGGACACGCAGATGGCGCAGATATCCCCAACTCAACGACTCCCCCGCGGCGGGCCCGACGGCACCGCCGACCTGGCGGTTCGCCTCCGCTACCTACGCCGCAGCCGTCGCTTCGCGATCGGTCGCGCGTGGATCACCATCTGGGTTGCTGCCTTCGCGCTGGTCGGCTGGCTGTTCATCGCAGGGTTTGCCGGCTTCAACCACTGACCCCCGAGGGGCGGGGCGCTAGTCGATCAGCTCGCGAAGGTCCTGGAGTTGGAGTGAGATCCAGCGCGTGATGTCATTGGTCCGCACCACCTCGCGAATCTTGGCCTGGCGAGCCTTCTTCTGCGGCTCGTCCATCATCAGCCCGAGATAGAGCGCCTCCGCGAGCTCATCGATGTCGAAGGGGTTGACGGTGATCGCCCACTCGCCGAGCTCCTCGTGCGAGCCGGCGTTCTCGCTGAGCACCAGCACACCGTCGCGCTGATTGACCAAGGGGCCCTCCTTGGCGACGAGGTTCATGCCGTCGTAGATCGGATTGACGAGCAGAACGTCAAAGATCCGATAGCCCGCGATTGCGCGCTCCATGTTGTCCTCGATCTCGACGCGAATCGGCGTCCAGCCTCCACGACTGTATTCGCGATTGATCCGCGCCGCGACACTCAGCACGTGGCCGAGGTAGGCGCGATAGTCGTCGATGTCCTGCCTGCTCGGTTGCAGGAATGCCCAGAACAGGACGTCGCCGGTCAGCTCGGGGTGGGCCTCGAGCATCCGCTCATACGCGAGGAAACCGCGCACGATGTTCTTGCTGAGATCGGTGCGGTCGACGCGGAGGATGAGGTGCTTCGGACGCCACTGCTCGATGCGCTCGATCTCCGCCAGCACGGCGGGCTGTTGCGAATGCTGGATGAACGTTTTCGGATCCACGCTGATCGGGTAGTTGCGCACCCACACCGCGCGGCCCTCGGAGAAGACGGTGCGCTCGCGATGGTCGACGGTCAATCCGAGGTTCTGCTCGCAGGTCATCAGGAAGTTGCGCACGTCGCGCAGGGTCTGGAACCCGATGATGTCGGCGCCGAGCAGGCCGTGCACGATGGCGTCGCGGATGTGCCGCGGGAGGACGGTCCAGTACTGCGGCGTCGGCCACGGGATGTGCACGAAGTGCTGGATGCGCACGTCCGGCCGGCGCTCGCGGATCAGTCCCGGGACGCAGTACATCTGGTAGTCCTGTACGAAGACGACCGCCGGTTTGTCGGAGCGCTCGACCTCGGCGATGACGCGGTCGGCGACCATCCGGTTCACCTTGACGTACCCCTCCTTCCACGCGCGGTGGATGGTCTCGTCGACGACCGGCTCGCGGGCAAGATCCCAGAGGTAGTGCTGGATGAACCAGAGCAGCGGGTTGGCGATCACGTTGTAGTAGAGGTCGTATGCCTCACTGGTCGGCTCGACGAAGGCGACCTTGACGCTGGTGCCGTCCTCGGTGGTGAGCTCGGCCGGGTCACCCCGTTCCGCGAGCTGACGGTCGGAGGCGTCACGCGCCAGCGCCACCCACACCGCGTCGGTTGCGGACGCCAGCGAGGTCATCGCCGTGACCAGCCCGCCGGCTCCTTTGACGAGCCGCTCGGGCAAGCCCCGGTACGGATCGGCGCTGTGCAGGACCAGCGGCGCCCGATTGGCGACGATGATGGGCTGAACGTTCCCGAGGATCCTGCGGGTGTACGGCTCGATCGCCGACAAAGGCTCGACTCCTACTCCGCCCGAGCGGGGCCTGCCCGCCAAGCCATGCTACCGGGCCGGTCGTCGCCACGGCCAGAGCGGCCACAATCCGGTGTCACATGAGCCATCCCATCGCCGAATACCGCGTCGACACGCCGCGACTGGCGCTGTCGGTGCGTGACCACGCCGGCGGCGAGCCCGCCATCCTCGCCCTCCACGGCCTGGCGAGCAACGCGCGCTGGTGGGACCTCGTCGCCGACCGCCTGGTGCCCGCTCACCGGGTGATCGCGGTGGACCTCCCCGGTCACGGCAAGAGCGACCGACCCGACAGCGGGTACGACTTCGACACCGTGGCGCGCGATCTCGAAGGGCTGCTTGGCGCGCTCCGGCACCCCGAGCCACTCGTGGTCGTCGGGCACAGCTGGGGCGCGACCGTCGCACTCGCGTTCGCGGCGGCGTACCCGGCTCTGGCGCTCGGCGTTGTGTGCATCGATGGCGGTGCCGGCGACCTCAAGGCGTACTTCGGGCCGAGCTGGGAGATGGCCGAGCAGACCATGCGCCCGCCGGCCCTGAAGGGGATCAGGCCCGCGATGCTGCGCGCCTGGATGGACTCATCGCCGCTCCGCGACGGATCCGACCCCGAGACCGCCGCCGAGATTCTCGGTGGCAACTTCGAGGATGACGGCAGCGGGGCCGGCACGCTTCGTCCCCGCCTCTCGCTCGAGCACCACATGGAGATCGCCCACCACCTCTTCGACGCCAACGGGTTCGAGCTGATGGCGGGGGTCCGCTGTCCCATGCTCTTCATTCCCGCCGGGCATCCCGACCACGAGGACTCGCCGAAGGTGCGATCGGTCGCCCGGGCGCAGGAGGTGGTTGGCGATCGCGCCCGATTCGTGTGGATCGACGGTGTGCACGACCTGCCGGTGCAGCGCCCCGTCGAGGTTGCCGCGGCGATTGCCGGGTTCGTCGACGAGCTCGCGGCTCAGCCGAGGAGCACGTCCCAGAAGTAGCGCTCGCTCCGGGGCACGCCCTGGTCGACGTGGATGTGCTTCACCTCGGTGTACTCGAGCAGCCCCGCGCGTCCGTGCTCACGCCCGATGCCGCTCTGCTTGTAGCCGCCAAAGGGAGCGAGCGGATTGAGCAGGTGCCAGTCGTTGATCCACACGGTCCCGGTGCGCAGCTGCTTGGCGATCTCGATCGCGCCGCGCGTGTCCCGCGACCAGACCCCGCCGGCGAGGCCGTAGATGGTCCGGTTGGCGCGCTGGATCACCTCGCCAAGGTCGCTCCAGCGCTGCACCGCGAGCACCGGGCCGAAGATCTCCTCGGTGCCGGCGTGCGACTCCGGCGAGACATTGGTGAGCACCGTCGGCTGGACGAAGAATCCGCGATCACCAATGTTGGGCGCGCGTCCGCCGCCGCACGCGACGGTCGCGCCCTCCTGCCTGGCGCGATCGATGGCGGACAGAATCATGTCGTACTGTGCACGGCTGATCACCGGGCCGACCTGGGTGTCGAAATCGGCCGCATCGCCGACGCGCAGCGATGCCGCACCGTCGACGAGGCGGTCGACGAAGGTGTCGTAGATGTCGTCGTGGACGAAGAGGCGTGTGCCCGATTCGCACATCTGGCCCTGGTGAAAGAAGGTGCCGAAGAGTGCGCCGTCGACGGCGATGTCGAGGTCCGCGTCGGGGCAGACAATGTTCGCCGACTTGCCGCCGAGCTCGAGCGTCACCTTCTTGATGGTGGGCGCAGCTGCTGCGAGGATCTTGCGACCGGTGGCGGTGGATCCGGTGAACGCGACCTTGTCGACATCGGGGCTTTCCACGAGCTCGATACCCGCGTCGATGCTGTCGCCGGTGACCACGTTGAGCACGCCCTTGGGGAGCAACCCCGTCTCGTCGATGGCGCGCGCGACCGCGAGCGCGCTGAGCGGCGTCTGCGCCGCCGGCTTGAGCACGATCGAGTTGCCCATGGCGAGCGCCGGGGCGATCTTCCACATCGCGAAGATGAGCGGGTAGTTCCACGGGATGATCCCGGCGCACACGCCGATCGGCTCGCGCTGCACGAAGTTCCAGGACACGTAGGGCGAATCGATCCACGGCAGCGGCTCGTACCAGGGCACGCTCAGCGCCTGCTCGGCCATGCTCCTGAACCACTCGATGGCGAGGGGCACATCGACCACCGCCGTCTTGCGCAGCGCGGCCCCGGCGTTCTGCGACTCAAGCAGACCCCAGTCCTCCGAAACCTCCTGAAGGTGCTCGACGATCTGGAACATGATCTGGGTGCGCTGCAGCTGGGACTTGAGTCGCCAATCACCGGCGTCGAATGACCGGCGGGCGGCCGCGACGGCCCGTCGCGCGTCGGCGCGGGTGCTGGCCGGTGCGAGAGCCATCACCTCTTCGGTCGACGGGTTGATGACGTTGTACGTGCGGCCGTCCTCGGCGCCGGTCCACTCGCCGTCGATGTACTGCTGGTACGTCGCCACGCCGGGCTCGACAATCGCTGCCACTCGAGCAACCTCCTCCGCCTTCGAGCGGACGTTGACACCGATGTCGATTATGCGGCGGTGTAGGCGATCGCCCGCGGTTGGCGCAGCGTATCCGGTGAGGCTGGCCATGCGAGACTGTCGGCCGTGAGAGAAACCGATCGGCTCGAGGCTTTCAGCGATGGTGTCATGGCGGTCATCATCACCCTCATGGCGTTCAACGTGAAGCCACCCGCAGCGGCGTCACTATCGGCGCTGCGCACCGACCTGCCCGAGTTGCTGGTGTACGTTCTCAGTTTTGCGATCGTTGGAACGTATTGGAACAACCACCATCATCTTCTCCGAGCGACCGGCCGAATTAGCGGGGGAGTGATGTGGACCAACCTGCACTTGCTCTTTTGGTTGTCACTGCTGCCCATTGCCACGGGGTGGGTCGGCCGATTCCCGGGTGAAGCGATCCCGACGGCCTTCTACGGAGTGCTCGGTCTGGCAACGGCGGTCGCCTACTGGATCCTGGTACGGGCGATCATTCGCGCCAACGGCAGGGACTCGCGGGTTGCCCGAGCGATCAGATCCGACGCGAAAGGAAAACTCTCGCTCGTCCTCTACGCAGCCGGTGCGGGCTTGGCCTTTGCCACACCTGTGGCGGCGGATGTCGCGTACGTTGCTGTCGCAGTGATGTGGTTTGTGCCCGATCGCCGCCTGGCACCTGAATCGGCGTGACCAGTGCTGCA
>JBAPOS010000031.1:0-3159 GCA_049279755.1 Candidatus Dormiibacterota bacterium
CCCCGAGCTCGAGCGGGCCAACCGCGACCCGGACGAGGTCGCGCACCTCGAAGCCGATCGCGGCAAAGAGCCGTCGCACCTCCCGCTTGCGGCCCTCGGCCATGACGATCTCCACGGTCGAGTCGGAACCGGATGGTGTGGCGGCGATGGCTCGAGCGCGGCCGTCCTCGAGATCCACCCCTGCGGTGAGCTGCTCCAGCTGCTGGGCGGAGATCGCACGATCGAGAGTTGCGCGATAGCGCTTGGTGACGCCGTGGCGCGGGTGCGATACCGCGTGAGCGAGATCGCCGTCGGTGGTGAGCACCAGCAGCCCGCGGCTGTCTGCGTCGAGCCTTCCGACCGGCACCAGCCCCGGGACCGGCTCGATCAGATCCATGACGGTGCGACGCTGATACGGATCGCTGCGCGTCGTGACCACGCCGACCGGTTTGTTGAGGACGATAGTGACGGAAACTGCCCGCGCGGGAACGCGGCGTCCGTCGACGCTCACGCGGTCAACCGAGGGATCAACAACTGCACCGAGACGGCTCAGCTTGCCGTTGACCGTCACTCGACCCTCGGCGATGAGCTCGTCCGCACCGCGTCGCGAGGCGACACCTCGACGAGCGAGGAACCGATTCAACCGCTCCGGCGGACTCGCGCTCACTCGAAGTTGGGGAGCGCCACGCTCTCGGCCACCGGCGGCAGATCCTCGACCCGCTCGAGGCCCACCAGCTGGAGGAACCGGAGCGTGGTGCCGAAGAGGCGCGGATGGCCGGGGGTCTCCTGGCGCGCGACCTCGGCGATGAGACGCCGCTCGGTCAGGTGTTCGAGCACCGCCTCGCAGTCCACGCCGCGGATGGATTCGATCACCGCCTTGGTGACCGGCTGGCGGTAGGCGATGATCGCGAGAGTCTCCATGGCCGCCCGGCTCAGCCGCGACGGGCGTTCGGGGTGGAGTGCCCGCTGCACCGCCCAGGCCATCTCCGGGCGGGTCACCAGCTGGATCGACTGCTCGGAGCGCTGCAGCATCAGCCCTCGCCCGCGCAGGTCCATGGCCAGCACCCCCGCCGATCGTGCGACGGCTGCGGGACTGCGTTCGAGGATTGCCGCCGCCTCCGCGATGGTCACCTCGCGACCGAGCGCGAAGCAGAGTGCCTCGAGCGCGGGGGCGAGGTCCTCCGGCTCGGCGTCGGCGGTCCCTTCGGGCACGGTCGCGCGTCCGAACACGTCGAGCACCAGCACGTCATCCACGGCCGGTCACCGTGATCGGGCCGAAGGCGTCGCGCTGCTCCACCGTCGCCTCGCCACGTTTGAGCATCTCGAGCAACGCCAGGAAGCAGGCAACCGCCTCCAGCCGCGTGCTCACGCCGGCGAAGACCTCCTCGAACTCGAGAGGGCCGAGCATGAGGCGATCGCGGAGCAGCAGGACCTTGTCCTCGACGGAGAAGGTGATCGCCACCGGCAATGGCTCGGCGTCGGTGAGGCGCTCGAGCACCGCGCGGAAGGCAGCCGCCAGCCGCTCGGGGGCTATGCGGAGGCGCTCGACCGGGATGACCTCGGTGGCCACGAGCCCGAGGAAGCTGCGTGCGCCATCGGCTGCCGCGTCGGCCAGCAGGGCTTCGGCGGCGGCTTTGAAGAGTCGATACTCGGCGAGACGCCTTCCCGCGTCGGTGGACTCATCGTCCTCGGGCTCGATCGCCGTCGTGTCCTGGTCGGGCAGCACCGCGGACGCCTTGAGAGCCACCAACCGTGCGAGCAATGCGAGCGTGTCGGCCACCGCGCGGAGGTCGCCCTGCCGCTCCTGGCTCTCGAGCGCGCTCCGCGCCTCCTCGACGACCGTGCTCACCGACAGGTCGGTCAGGTTCACGTCACCCCGGTTCGCTCGGGCGACGAGCTCTTCGAGGGTACCGTGGAACCCGGGGGCGTCCACCGTGATCGAGGCGGTCCCCGCTTCCTCCCGCTGCATCGCTACATGGTACGGACGCCGGGGGTACCCCGATCGCCGCCGGCACCCTCTTCGAGGAGTTCAGCGGCTCGCGCCAGCGCGGCCTCTGTGGTCCTGCCCGACATCAACCGGGCGATCTCGGTCACGCGCTCACCGCCCGAGACGGTGGCCGCGGTCGCCGCCTGCCCACCCGGGAGATCCCGTTTGGTGATGGTCAGATGGCATGTGGCGCGGGCCGCGATCTCGGGTCGGTGCGTGATCGCGATCACCTGGCGAGAGCGCCCGATCCGAGCCAGCACATCGCCGACACGCGCGGCGGTTTCGCCGCCGATGCCCGTATCCACCTCGTCGAGCACCAGCACCGGAGCATCTGCCTCGCTGACCACCGCGCTCAGAGCGAGCGCGAGCCTGCCGAGCTCGCCTCCGGACGGCCCTTCGGCGAGCGGCATCGGTACCGAGTCGCGGTTCGGCGCGAGGCGAAAGTCGATCTCATCGATTCCCGACGGGCCGCAGCGCAGCGGCGTCCCGTCGCCGGTATCCACCCCGCCGCCGTCGAGGTTGCGGGTGAGCACCACCCGGAAGCGCGCGTGTGGGAGCTCGAGCGATCGGAGCTCCGCTGTGACCGCTCGCTCGAGGCGGCGCGACGCCGATGCCCGGAGCGCGCTGAGGTGTGCCGCCGCCGCGCCGGCCTCAACCCGGCGGACCTCTGCTACGGCCTCGAGGGTCTCGATGGCGCCGGCCTCGCCGTCGACGCTGCTGACCAGCGTGGTGGCGCGATCGAGCTCGGCGAGCGCGGAATCGAGAGATCCGTGCCGGCGGGTGACCCGAGCCAGCATGTCGAGGCGTTCCTCGACGGCAGTGAGCCGAGCTTCATCGACGGTGATCTCGTCGGCATGGCGGCGGGCGTCCAGGGCAAGCTCGCGGAGCCGGTCGACCATCGCATCGGCCTCCTCGAGCAGTGTCGACAGTCCCGGATCGACGGCGGCAAGATCAGCACCACCGCCAAGCGCGCTCGCGAGCCGGTCGGCCGCGGACTGCTCGTCGCCGGCGCTCGCCTCGGCGAGTGCCAGGGCACATCCGGCGATCCGGCTGGCATGTCGGAGCCGCAGTCGCTCGGTTTGCAGCTCCGCGTCCTCGCCGGCGCGGATGCCCAACGGTCCGAGATCATCAATGAGGTCGCGGGCCCGCTGCAGCTCGGCGGCACCGGTGCTCGCCGCCCGCCGGGCAAGGGC
>JBAPOS010000032.1:0-31305 GCA_049279755.1 Candidatus Dormiibacterota bacterium
GCGGATAGATGCCGATCATCGCGGCATACAGACGGTCACGCGCCGTCTGCACGCTGACCGGCGCAAAGCTCGTGCGGCCACCAAAGACCAGCCGTCCATCGTGTGAGAGGCGCCAGTAATGGAGAAAATTGCGCGTGTCGCTCATCATCCGGCGGTGCGGGCTGATCTCCGCCGCGCGCACGTCGCCGAGCGGTTCGGTCGCGATGATGTAGCTGCCGATGGGGATGATCCGGCGGCGCGCCCACGGTGCCGCGGCATCCGTGTAGCCGTTGGTGGCGACCAGCACGTCGCCGGCAGCGATACCGCCACGCGACGTGTGCACCACCGATCCGGTCCCCAGCGATTCGACCGAGCTCACCTGAGTGTGTGGGTGGAGTTCCGCACCACTCTCGAGCGAGAGTCGCGCGAGCCCGGCAAGGTACCGGGCCGGGTGAATGCTCGCCCCGTTGTCGGTGAGCATCCCCCCGAAGAAGCCACGGCACGGCGCCTCACTGTCAAGCGCTGCTTCCTCGAGCACCACCGCGGACTCGCCGAGCCGTTGCCGGCGCTCGGCTTCGTCCTTGCGCAAGCCCTGCATCCGAGACTTTCGATGGGCGAGGTACAACCAGCCCGACTGGGTGTACATGGCATCCGGCGCCGCCGCTGCGGCGGTCCTGGCAACAAACGCGTATGCGTCGACGCTCGCGTGATGCAGCGCCCGGCCGGCGTCACCGTGCTTGCGCTCGAGAGACCCGAGGCTGCGCCGGACGCCCCCGTGGACCATGCCGGCGTTGCGCCCGCTCGCACCCTCCCCCAGGGCCCCGCTGTCAACGACGACCACGTGTTTTCCGAGCGCCCCGAGCCTGGCGGCGGCCGCAAGCCCGGTGAATCCGGCGCCGATGACCACTACATCGGCGGTCGCGGGGAGCTGCGACTCCGCGATGCTGGGGAACGTGGCGTCGTCCCACCAGAGTGGCGTCTCGCGGTAACTCTCGGCGAGTGGCGCGGTGCGTTTGCGGGGCGGACCGGGGGGCGACCAGATGCTCATAATCTACTCAACAGTGGCAAGTTCGACCGGGTCGGACAGCGTACCTGCTGCCTGCACCTTGTCGTGTCGAGGAGTGTCCGCGTGGACGACATCCGCATCGGCGAGGTGGCCAGACGAGTCGGCGTGAGCCCGTCGACGCTCCGGGCGTGGGAACGCAAGGGGCTGGTTCGCCCGATGCGAGCGGGCGGGCGCCATCGCCGCTACACCCCCGATGACATCGCGCGACTCCGCGACGTGCGCGCCCTGCTCACGCGAGGTTTTGCCCCGCCGGCGCTGCATTCGCTCATCGCCGGCGAGGCCGTGCCCGAGGATCCTGTGGTCGGCAAGCGTCTGCGCGCGGCGCGCACCAAACGAAGCCTGACGCTGCGCGGCGCGGCGGCGCGGACCGGCGTCTCCGCGTCGTACCTGAGCCTTGTTGAGCGCGGGCTTGCCGAGCCCTCGGTGGCCATGCTCCAGCGAGTTGCCTCCGCGTACGGTGGCACCCTGCTCGAATTCTTCGGCGCGGCTCCCGCCGGGATGTCGGGGCCGAAGCTGGTGCGTACCACCGAACGGCGCCGGCTGCGCGGATTCGACCGCGTCGAGATCGAGGACCTGGTCACGTTTCCCAACGCGGTGCTGGAGATCGACATCTTCAGCGTCGCCCCGGGCGGTGGCAGCGGTGGAGCGTATTCGCATGACGGTGAGGAGGCCATCTACGTGCTCGGCGGCGAGCTCGACGTCTGGCTCGACGATGCCGAGCACTTCCACATCGAGGCTGGTGACACCTTGTACTTCCGCAGTGCCCAGCAGCACCGCTGGATGAATCAATCCAGCACCACGACCCGGCTGTTCTGGGTCAACACCCCACCAACGTTCTAAGAGGAGCGCGTGCCCATGGACACTGTTGAGAAGTACCGCCGCTATGTGAATACGAGCGCGCTTGCCGCGGTGGAGCCGATCACGGTCGAGAGCGCCCGCGGCGCGACCGTCACCGCGACCGATGGCAGCGAGTACACCGATCTCTATTCGGGAATCGGGGTGGTCAACGCCGGCCACGTGCCACCGAAGGTCGCAGAGGCCGCCAAGCGGCAGATGGACAGGGTCGTGCACTCCTGCTCGTATGTCTATCACGTCCCCGTCGTCGCGGACCTCGCGGAGCGGCTTGCCGAGATCACCCCGGGACGCCTGCAGAAGACGTTCTTCGGGAACAGCGGCGCCGAGGCGGTCGAGGGGGCGCTCCGCCTCGCCCGCGCGTTCACCGGCCGCCGCGAGATCGTCGCGTTGCAGGGTTCGTTCCACGGCCGGACCGCGGGTGCGCTGGCGGTGACGGGAAATGCCCTGCGCAAGCATCGCGGCGGTGCGCAGATCGCCGGGATCGCGTTCGCACCGACGCCGAATCCCTATCGCTGCCGGATGTGCTCGGGCTCCTGCTCGCTGGCCTGCGCCGAAGCGGTCGATGACGTGATTCGCTACGACACGAGCGATGACGTGGCCGCCTTCATCGTCGAGCCGATCATCGGCGAGGGCGGCATCATCCCATTGCCGGCCGGCTATCTCCGGCGGGTCAAGGAGATCCTCGATGCACGCGGCATCCTGCTCATCGTTGACGAGGTGCAGAGTGGGTTCGGTCGGAGCGGAAGGATGTTCGCCGTCGAGTCGTATGACGTGGAGCCCGACATCATGACCATGGCCAAGGGAATTGCAAGCGGCTTCCCTCTCGGTGCCTTCATCGCACGTGAGGATGTCGCCGACGCTTTCGAACCGGGCGATCACATGAGCACATTCGGGGGCAATCCCGTCTCCTGCGCCGCGGGCGTTGCAACCATCGACATGCTTGTCGACGAACGCCTGCCGGAGCGCGCGGCGCGTATCGGCAAGGCGGTCATGGCTCGTCTGCACGCGTTCGCCAGGGAGTCCGACCTGATCGGCGAGGTCCGCGGCACAGGTCTGATGATCGGCGTCGAACTGGTGCGCGACCGGGTGACCAAGGAACCTGCCAGCACGGAGGCGGCAGCAGTCAAACGCCACTGCCGCGAGCGAGGCGTGCTCATCGGGGTGGGTGGGTCCCTGGGCAACGTGGTCCGCGTCCAGCCACCGCTCGTGATCGGCGAGGAGGAGCTCGACCGGGCGATCGGCGTGATCGAGGAAGCCGTCACCAGCCTCGCCGCCCAACCCGTCGGATAGGCCATCCCGGGTGGTGCGGGACGTCGACCGCGCTAGGTGGTGAGGACCCGTCAGCTGTCGAGGGTGGCTTCGATGCCTCGGACGTCGCCATCGTCATCGTTGAGTACGGACGGGTCGACGTAGCCCAGGCGGGCGAGCTCACCGGCCATGAGTTCGGCTTGATCGCCTCCGAGCTCGAGGAGGAGCGCACCACCGCCCCTCAGGAAGGGAGCGCTGTCGCGGACGGCTCGCCTGAGGAAGTCGGTGCCGTCGACGCCGCCGTCGTAGGAGAGCGTTGTCTCGAAGGTGAAGGTGTCGCGCTGGAGGAGCGGCAGCTCGGAGGTCGGCACATACGGCACCACGGCCACAACCACGTCGACGTGGCCTTCGAGGTCGCGTGGCAAGGGGTCAAGGAGATCACCCCGGTACACCTCGACGCCATTGGCCGCGGCGCACGCGACGGCGCGTGGATCAACATCGGACGCCACCACGCGGGCCCCCGGACGTCGTGTCCCGAGCACCTTGGCGATCGCGCCGGATCCCGTGCAGAGGTCAATCGCCGTCCCATTCTCCGGCAGCCGCTCGACGGCTCGGCGCACGAGCGGTTCGCTGAGCCAGCGCGGCACGTAGACGCCAGGATCGACTCGAACCTCCACTCCGCAGAACGAGACACTGCCGGTGATCCAGGCCAGCGGCTCTCCCGTGAGACGGCGTCGCACCGCCGCGTCGAGGAGCGTGGCGTCACCGGAAGCGTAAGCGAGAAGCTCATCTGATTCCTCCGATGCCGCGATGAATCCTGCTTGGGCCAGCAATGCGCTGAGCGATGCGGGATCGTTCGGTATCGCCACGTCAGGAAGCGCGAAAGCCCATAGATCGCGCGGTTCGCCGCGGGGCGAAGGTCACGAATGTTTGAGTGCGGTCAACAGCAACTGTCGGGTGGACTCGCGATCGCGATGATGCCGCCGATCACGAGGAACGCGAGCACAAGCACGAGCAGCGCGGCGATCACCCATTTCGTCCTTGTGTCCATGCCTGGGCCGAATGATGCACAAAGTCGCCTGGCACCGGTCGTTGCTCTGCCCGTGGCTTGAAGTGGATCGAAGGCAAGCGTCAAGAGGTGTTGACGTGACGCGGCGGTGCGATGTGGATCAAGCACCGCGGGGTCCATTAGCCCGACGGACCCACCTCACGGGCCGTCGGGCCCGGAGCGCGAGGTCCGAGCATACTGCGCGAGTTCGACCTTTGTGGGGTGCGCTAGGGTCGATCGCGCTTGAGCGAGCGATGGACCTTGGCGGTAACGTACGCCCGCTCTCCGCACGCCGCGCACTTGGCGATGGGACGCCGCAAATCGACCTCCTCTGTGCCCAGCGCGGAGCCGAAGGTCAACGGGATCAGCCGCTCAGAACCGCACTTCGGACAGCGGACCACCATAGCGCCGTCAGCGTGACAGCAGACCGAGGCGACGTCTGTCCGCCAGGGAACCTCAAGGCGCATTGATCCAACCGAATGGGTGTCTCTCATCGGTACGTTGACGGACCGACGGAGACGGTACCGGCCGGTCACAGTGCCGGGCCAGGGGCTTTCTGATCCGGCACTTTCTCTCGATGCCGGCAGTCCTGCAAGCCTCAAACCCTCCGGACGGGAAGCGGCGGAGCGACGCATCACCGCGGCTTCCCGTCCAACCCGGCGACCACCACCGAGCTTACCGGGCCCGGGAATTGAACCCGGACGAGGGTTTCCCCCCAGCGGTTTTTAAGACCGCCGCGTCTGCCATTTCGCCAGCCCGGCACCGGCGATTCTATGGGTCGGGGCGCAGGCCGGCCGGCTTCGCACCGTCCGGGCTCAGGATCCCGTGACGGCCGTATACTCGCAGAGCAGATGTTCGGTCGCAGTCCCGACGCCACCTACCGCCGGAGCCAGAGTGCCACGGGGCTCCCCGTTCAACCGAGCTCGGTAGCACGAGGACTGGCGCTGCGCATCATCGACGCATCGGACGACGCTCGCGAGCGTCGACGCCTGGGGCAACTTCTCATCGATGAACTCGATGGGCTCGCGGGCCTTCCCCATTGCGAACTCGTCGTCGCCGATCGCGCCCAGGTGCACTCGCACAACGGACAGCGTTTGCAGAGCAAGACGTATGGCTATTACCGCTGCACGTTCAACGACGGGGCGGTGAAGACCGCCCGTATCCGCATTTATCACCGGACCGCGGTACGTCAGCAGGTGATCACCACCAAGGTGTTCCTGAATACCCTCCTCCACGAGTGGGAGCATCACCACGACTTCGCAGGGCTCGGGCTCCCCCGCTCGCCGCACACCGCGGGGTTCTATGCCCGTCTGCGTGCGCTCGCCGGTGCACTGGAGGTCGCGTTTGTCGTGCCACCGGAACCTGGCTCGGACGGCACCCCGCACACTTCAGCCGCCTGAAGCCATCGATCGCGCCACAAGGCGGCAAACGGCCGGGTGACGGAGCGGCTGAACGGCCGGCCGGATACCGCTCCGGTATTCTTCATCCTCCGGTGAGTTGCGCCATCGGCGCCACGATGCCCTTCGTGAATACAGCGGCGACGTAGCCAAGTGGTAAGGCAGAGGTCTGCAAAACCTTCATCGTCGGTTCGATTCCGACCGTCGCCTCATTCAAAATCGGCCCCCGGCCCGGAGCCGTTATCGGCCGGATAGTGGTTGCGGAGCCCCTCGCACGAATCGAGTTGGTTGGGATGCGAACCCGCAGCCGGCGTGTCGACTGCGACCCCGATGTCATCCGGTTCCCATACCGACGGGGCGAAGATCTCCTTATGAAGTGGACGCGTGCCGCGGCACTCTTCCTGATCGGTTTGACCGGAGCGGCATGCAACAGCGCTTCTGCGACGCCCACCCGCGATGTGACATGGGTCCTCGACGTGAGCAACTACTCGGCCGGCGCAGTGGTCGTGACGCCGTGGACCGGTGGCCCCAAGACCACAATCACCTGCGGGAATGGGGTGGAGTACCGAGACGGATCGCGCGGCGCTCCCCCGCTCCCGTGGGGGGTCGTGGTTTCGGTCAAAGCCGGTAGCAAAATCGTCCTGGACCAACTCGCCGGCGCACATGGATCACCGAGTCAGGAAGTCGTTGTCGAGAATGATGCCTCCGGCAACCCGACCGCTTTCATGAGGAACGCCGGCGGCTCGTTGGGCTTTCCTGGACCGTGTCCCTCGCCCTGACCACAGCGCCCGCCCCCCGGATACGGCGGCGGCATCACCATCCGCAGCCCGCGTCAGGACGCCTCGATTGCCCTCACCGACGGCAGTCGCGCCACCACCAACGAGAGGAGAAGCACGACGGCTGCGGCACCCGCGCCAAACAAGATGCACTGCCAGGTCGCGAAGGTAGGCCTCGGAAAGTAGTTGACGAGGAGACAGAGGCCCGCCGGGGAGCATTGGTTCGGAACTGTCGAAAGTTGCGCGGTCCAGAGACCAACCCCCACCCCCACCGGTGCGGACGCCAGCCGTAGCACCAGGGCGATGGTGCGCCTCATCGGTCGATTTTAGAGCCTCGCTTCCCGTCGCCTCCAAACCCCGCGTATCCTCCTCGGCGTGTCTGTGACCGAGGCTGTGCACGCGCGCGCTCACATCGATCTGGCTGAACGGGCGCGACGGGTCCTCCCCGGCGGTGCCACACACGCGTCGCGCACCTACGATCCACGCATCTACGTGGCGCGATCGAGTGGCTCGAGGAAGTGGCTCATCGACGGCACCGAGCTGATCGACTACACCATGGGCCACGGCGCGCTGCTCCTCGGGCACGCGCATCCCGCGATCGTCGCGGCCGTGCAGGAGCAGGTTGCGCGCGGAACTCACTACGGTGCCGCGCATCCGCTCGAGGTTGAATGGGCTGAATTGATCGCGTCGCAGGTCCCGTCAGCGGAGAAGGTGCGTTTCACCGCGTCGGGCACCGAGGCGGTGATGCTCGCTCTGCGGGTGGCGAGAGCGGTTACCGCCCGCGATCGCATCGTCAAGCTCCAGGACCATTTTCACGGGTGGTCGGATGCCGTCAGCCCCTACCTCGATGCCCAGGGCCGAACGCGCTTGCCGGTCGGCGTCCCCGAAGCCCTGGGGGCGCTCACGACAGTTGTGCGGACTGACGACCACGCCGACCTGGAGTCGACTGTCGCCGAAGGCGACGTCGCAGCGGTGATCATGGAGCCGTCGGGCGCGCACTACGGCCAGCTCCCTCTTGATCCTTCGTTCATCAGCGCAGCGCGAGCAGCGTGCACATCGAGCGGCACGCTGCTCGTCTTCGACGAGGTGGTGACCGGGTTCCGCGTCGCACCCGGGGGGATGCAGTCGGTGCTCGGGATCATCCCGGACATCAGCGTGCTCGGAAAGGTGATGGCCGGTGGCCTCCCGTCAGGAGCGGTGGCGGGGCGGTCCGACCTCCTGGAACTGCTGGCCACGACGATCGCCCATCCCGGGACGTTCAACGCCAACCCGCTCAGCGCCGCCGCGGGCATCACCACCCTGGAACTGGTCGCCGACGGCGCGCCGCAGCGGGCAGCCGAGGGCTACGCCGTGACACTCGCCGGCGAGTGGACGGCGGCGCTCGCTTCCGCCGGGATTCCGGGGACGATCCGCCGGCTCTCGAGCATCCTCCACATCTTCCTTGGCGACCCGTCGGCACAGGCGCGAATCGCGAACGCAATGCGCGCCGAGGGCATCGACATCCTCAACACGAGCGCGTTCTGCTCGAGCGTGCACACGATCGCCGACCTCGAGCAATCGGTCGCGGCCTTCGCACGTGCGATCGTCGCCGCGTCAACCCCCGAGTGACTCGATCCGGCGGCGACGAGCCTCTTAGATAATCCCGTGCCGCTGCGCCCAGAGCGCGGCCTGAACGCGGTCTTCGACGCCGAGGCGATCGAACACCGATCCGAGGTGGGCCTTGACCGTCTTCTCGCTGATCCCGAGACGCCACGCGATCTGCTTGTTGCTCATCCCGCGTCCGACCAGCGTGAGCACGTCGAGCTCGCGCTGAGTCAGGTCGTCGAGCGGCCGGCGCTTGATGCGATCGCGGAGCAACTCCTTGGCAGCCTTCGGTGACAGTGGGGTATCCCCCTTCGCGGCCGAGCGAATCCCGTTGAGGAGTTCCTGCGGCTCGGTGTCCTTGAGCAGAAAACCGACCGCTCCGTTGTCGATCGCCTCGACCACCATGTCGTGCTCGGAGTAAGACGTGAGCATTACGACTTTGGTCCCGGCCACCGCCTTCAACATTCTGCGCAGCGCCTCGAAACCGTTCATCCCCGGCATGGAGATATCCATGAGCACGATGTCGGGGTGTTCCTCGACGGCGTAAGCCACCGCCTCCTCGCCGTCTGAAGCGGCGCCGACGACTTTGATGTCGGTCGTACCGTTCAGGAGGGATGTCAGCCCTCGCCTCACCAACGGATGATCATCGACGATGAGGACGCGAATGGGAGTTGGTTGCGTTGCGTCCACAGTCGTTGCCCAGCCTAACCGATATTTCCCGCTGTGGAGAAAGAAGTCGGCGGTGGCACCGACCCAGCAGAACCGCGATACACCCGGTGCCGCGGGGAGGGGGAGCCCGCGAGGGTAAACCACTGAACTGGGTCGGCGCCCGCCCGCCTATCAGGGGGACTTGCGTTTCGAAAGAATTGGATTCCCGTCGCGACGATAGTCAGCCCGGACCCATCCCGGCGTCGTTAGGACGATCGTCTTAAGACCCGGGTGCCCGTCGCAACAGTGCCTGCCGATTCGCCTCCAGCCGTTCAGCGACATCGCGCTCGGCTCCGCGGTCCGAGGGATCGTAGTACCGGCGTCCGGAGAGCGAGGCGGGCAGGTGCTCCTGCTCCACCACCCCGCCGTCATGGTCGTGCGCGTACCGGTAGCCTGAGCCATACCCCATGGCACGGCCGAGCCCCGTCACAGCGTTGCGGAGGTGCAGCGGCACCGGCTGGTGAAGGGTCTCGGCGACATCTTCTGACGCGGCGACATATGCGCGCAGCACGCTGTTGCTCTTGGGCGCCGCAGCCAGATACAGCGCCGCCTCGGTGAGCGGCAGGAATCCCTCGGGCATGCCGATGAAGTGCGCCGCCTGCTGCGCCGCGACGGCCACGCCCAGCGCGTGAGGATCCGCGAGCCCGACATCCTCCGCGGCCAGGATGACCATCCGGCGGGCCACGAAGAGCGGATCCTCGCCCGCCTCCAGCATCCGCGCAAGCCAGTACACGGCTGCATCCGGATCGCTGCCGCGTACCGATTTTATGAACGCGGAGATGAGCCAGTAATGCTGATCGCCGGCGCGGTCGTAGAGCAGCGCGGGATTCTGCAGTGCGCCTTCAACGTCGGCGACGGTGACGCGCACCGCCCCAGCTGGATCACGCACACCAGCCTGGACGGCGAGCTCCAGCGAGTTGAGCGCGATGCGTGCGTCGCCGCCGCTCAGGGTGACCAACCGGTCGACTGCCTCCTGGTCGACGGCCACCTGCTGGGCGCCGAGCCCACGCTCGGCGTCGGTGAGCGCGCGCTGGATCATGCTCCGCAGGTCGTCGGGCTCGATTGCCTCCAGCCGGATGACCCTGCTGCGTGACAGCAGCGCTGCGTTGACCTCGAACGATGGATTCTCGGTGGTGGCGCCAAGCAGTGTCACCGTCGCGTTCTCGACGTGGGGCAGCACGGCGTCCTGCTGGCCCTTGTTGAACCGATGGATCTCGTCGATGAACAGGATGGTTCGCCTTCCCGCGCGGAGGCGTTCACGCGCCCGCTCCACCACCTTGCGCAGGTCCGCAACGCCGGCACTGGTCGCGCTGACCGCTTCGAAGCTGGCGTTGGTCGCTCCCGCGATCAGCGCGGCGAGAGTCGTCTTGCCGCTTCCGGGTGGGCCCCAGAGGATGAGTGACGGCACCTCGCCGGCATCGACCGCCCGCCGGAGCACGGTGCCGGCACCGATGGCGCGATGCTGACCGACGAACTCATCGAACGTCCGCGGACGCATTCGGGTAGCCAGCGGTGCGTGCACCGCCACGTCGGTCGATTCCGTTGCACTGCCAGGCGCTGCGCCGAAGAGCGAACTCTGCTCGGCCACCGGCGAGACCTCGCTCAGCTGCTGGACGGAGGTACGGCGACGATGGTCGGGGGCTCCAGGCCGGGCGCGTCACCGAGCACGCTGCGAAGCACCTGCGCTGCTCCAAGCAGTCCGGACGTCTCGGCGGGGACGACCAGCTTGGCGTTGGGGCTCTCGGCGAACTTCGTGAGGGTGTCGAGCTGGAGGATCGCGACCAGGGTCGGGTCCGGCGCGGCGGCTTTGATCGAGCCGTACACGGTCGAGATCGCCTGGGCGCGACCCTCTGCCTCCAGGATCGCCGCCTGCCGGTTGCCTTCTGCGCGAAGGATGGCCGCCTGCCGCTCCCCCTCCGCCTGCTTGATCGCCGCCTGGCGGTTACCGTCAGCGATGTTCACCGCCGATTGCTGCTGTCCTTCCGACTGCAGGATCCGCGCGCGCTTCTCCTGATCGGCCTGCTTCTGCAGCGCCATCGCCTGGAGGATCTGCACCGGCGGGGAGATATCCACGATCTCGATGCGGTTGATCCGGATGCCCCACTTGTCGGTGACCTGCTCCATCTGCTGCTGCATCGCGGCGTTGATCTGCTCGCGGGATGAGAGCGCCTCGTCGAGGCTGACGTTGCCGAACGCATTACGGAGCGTGGTCCGAGCCTGCTGATCGATTGCGACGAGGTAGTCGGAGACGTTGAACAGTGCAGCTCGTGGTTCGATGACCTGGCTGAAGATGGTTGCGTTCACCGCGACGGCGACGTTGTCGCGAGTGATCACGTCCTGTCGGTCACCGGTGCGCGGCGTCTCGCGCATGTCGACCCGAAGCAGCTTGTCGATGAACGGGGTGATGATCGTCAGTCCGGCTTGGGATTCCCGCCGAAAGCGTCCAAAACGCGTGACCACACCCGCGAATCCCTGGGGCACGACGCGCACCGCGCCGCCGATGAGAATTGCCACCACGATGAGCAGGACGACGACGATGATCGCGGTGACCAGACCACTGTTGTCCACTGAGTCAGCCTCCCTTGGGGGGCGCGACCACAAGGGTGGTGCCGCGCACTTCGACGACGGTGACCTGCTGATGCGCAGGGACGCCGCCGGGGTTGGTGGTCACCGCGAGCCAGCGCTCGTTGAAGAGACGCGCATGGCCTGGGTGGTTCTCGTCGCCGACGGGTTCGAGGGTCAACGCGGCCTGGCCGACGAGATTGTCGGACGAGCCCGGCATGGCCAGCTTGGGGCCGAGATGGCGAGCCGAAAGGCGAGCCAGGGTCGGCCGAACCGCCATGGTGCCGACGATCGCGACCGCGGCGCCGACGACGGCCTGCAGCCAGACCTGGGTGGGAAAGATCGCGACGATGGTCGCGGCAAAGGAGCCGAGCGCGAGGAAGAGGGCATAGAACGCCTGGGTGTGGACTTCCATTCCCAGGAGGACCAAGCCGGCCAGCAGCCAGACCACCCACATCCAGGACAACATGCCGCGAGTGTACCCGCCTGAAGAGACTGCTACACCAGGGGATCGCTGGTCATCCGCCCTCCGGCGGCGCGGAGCAATGCCAGAGCCACCAGCCCGCCAAGCGTTGCCCACGCCGCCAGGCTGATCGCCACCTGGCTGAAATCAGTTCCTGCCAGCTGTGCGTGGATCAGGAACACCACGAACATCGGATAGGTGAGGCGATGGATCCAGCGCCAGAGTGCAGGACGCATCGAGCGCCGGAGCGCCGACGTCGCGGCGATCAGGACGAGCAGGAGCAAGCCGATGGTGCCGAGTCCGATGGCGAGTTGCGAATCCGATCCCTCGTTGACGCGAAACGGCACGAGCAGGTCGATGGGGGTGATCCGGGAGGTGGCGTCGAGCAGGAGTGAGGTCACGTGCACGGCGACGAGTGGCAGCCAGAACCACGTGAGAAACCCATGCACCGCAACCACCGCACGATTCCGTGCCAGAGGAGCGAGCAGTGCCGTGCGGATTGCCGTCCCGGTGAGCAGCGACGCCGCGAGGACGAAGAACGCTGCCAGCGCTGCGGCGCGCGCCGCGTACCAGAGCATGAGGTCAGTGCTCATGTCACGCTGCCCGAGCACCGCTCGCCGGCAGCATCGCGTGGCACATCGAGCCGCGTGCTCGGAGCCATGCATCAGCCGCCGCTGACCCCGTCACGCACGCAGCCTTGGCGAGGATCTCGGCACGCAACGCGCTCTCGGCGACGACGGAGACTGCCTGGATGTCCGAATGCGCCGGGGCCGCCGTGCGCGTGTCGATGAGGTGATGCCCTCCGGCCCACCGCCGGCCCGACGTTCCCGACGTTGCCACGCCGGCGTCCCGGATGGTCACGAGGCGGCCGTCGCAGAGCGACACAACCCATGCCGCGGCGTCGGGCCCGCGACCCTGGGCGCGGAGGTCACCGCCGAGATTGACCACTGCATTCTCGAAGCGCTCGGCAAGGCGGTCGGCGAGCCACCCCTTGCCGACGCCGCCGAGGTCGATCGCACAACCGGTGGCGAGGCGTGCCCACCCCTCCCCCACCTCGAGGACGTTCGGCAGTGGCGGTACCGCGTGGCGCGCCGAAGCCCGTGCTGGAAGCGCCGGCCGGCGCCGCACCTGGCTGATGGACCGGTCGTACCCCGCGGCGATGAGCGTTGGAAGGCAGGCGGCGTTGACCAGGCCGTCGCTCATCGCGTAGGCGTCGATGCAGACGCGCAGCAGTTCGCCGAGGAGCGCGGACACCGCCACTCGAGCGCCCGAGGCCGCATTGAAACGCGACAGCTCGCTGCGGGCGTCGAATCTCGTGAGCCGGCGTTCGAAAGCGTAGGTGTCCGCGACGACCGCCGAAACGGCGCTGTCGTCCGCGGCGCAAACGATGACCTCGCATCGCGCGCCGCCGAATGCGGTGAAAACATGACGGGTGGTGCCGTCGCTGATGGTGCTCACGAGACGTAGGTGTTGATGAGCGGCTGTGTCGAAGCCGGCGCCTCGACAACCGACGGCGCGATCGATCCTCCGACCACGGTGCCACCCGGGCCGTTGCAAGTCCCGGGTGCACCTGAGGCGGTCCGGCGCAACCCGCGGACATACGCTTCGACCTCGAGGCGCTGGGAGGCGGTCAGCGACCCGACGATCACTCGACGCTCGGCGGCCGTCGCCGCCTGACGCAACTGCTGCACGATGGGTTCCAGCGACGGATCCAAGGCCGCCGTGGAACCTCCGGTCGCGACGCCCGCTCCGCCGCACGAGGGCGGGATCACCAGCGCCGAGGCGCTCGACGACGCGCCGCTCACCGGGGGGCGCAGCGGCGCGGTTGCGGGCTTGGGATCGCTGGCGACCAGCACGCCGCTCGCACCGCACACGGCGACAGCACCCACGGCGCTGAACGCCTTGAGCGCGCGCGTGCTGAGGGTCACGGCTAGGCCGTCTGAATGATCGGGAGCTCGGGAAAGGACGCTCCGAGCACGGCGGTCGGATCCGCCTTGAGCCAGTCGCGGATGAGCGTCTGATAGACGCTGCGAAAGTCGACGTTGTACCGGAGATTCCCCGAGTCGACGGTCTGGGTAAGCGACGGCTGCTCACCGAAGACGCCTCCCTTGACCGGCTTCCCCACAACGAAGACCGGCGCCGCGGCGCCGTGGTCGGTGCCCTTGCCGCCATTCTCGACGACGCGCCTCCCGAATTCCGACCAGGTCATGAGCACGACTCGATCGGCCATTCCATGGTTGGCGATGTCCTGCATGAACGCGCTGACCGCGCTGTCGACGTAGGCGAGCAGAGCGTTCTGGCGTGTGTCCTCGTCCTGGTGGGTATCGAATCCGCCGAGGACGACGTGACAGATCTTGACGCTCGGCTGGGTCACGATCATTTCGGCCGTCAGCTGGAGCGAGGTCGCGAGACTGTTCTTGCTGCCGTACACCGTGCTCTGCGGTGTGTAGCTGACCGACGGTGTGTACCGACTCTGCGAATCGCCGAGGGCGGCGATCCCGTACTCCGCGGTCGTCAGTGCCTGGTCGAACAGCGCGCCGTAGACCCCCGGCGTCTTCCGGTACAGAGCGGGTGCGGCGACACGGCGTCCAGCGCCACCCTGAACCTGGTACGTGGGGACCGAATCGATGACGCTCACGGTTGCGTTCTGGGCGAGCAGCTCTGACGGCGTGCTTGCCTGCCCGAGGGCGCAGCCGGTGAGCGGATGTCCCTGGCTGTCGAGCTGACTTGCCAGCAGCTTGCCAAGCCATCCCTCGGTCTGCTGCATGCTCGGGTCCGCGTGCTCCCAGATGTACAACCCTTCGAAATGCGAGTACACGGGATTCGGATAGCCGACTCCCTGCACGATCGCGACCTCGCCGGCGTCGAAGAGCTTCTTTATCCCGGGCAGCACCGGGTTGAGCCCGATCGCCGGGTTCAGCGGCAACACCTTGTCGGCCGGGATCCCGATCGTCGGCCGCGCCTGCAGGTATGCCGGGTCTGCATGGGGAATCACCGTGTTGAGCCCGTCGTTGCCTCCGCCGAGCTGGAGGATGACGAGCACGTTGTCGTTGTGGACATTCTCGATGGTGGCCGCGAACACCGACTTGGCGAAGACCGGTGGCACGATGATGCCGACGCCGGTTGCGGTGATGCCGCTCACCATGAAATCGCGCCGAGTGATCATGTCGTGTGCCTCACTTGAGCTGAAATTCCGGGCTGGAGAGGAGCGCGTACCAGCGGTCGCCGTCGCTCTGGCTCGCGTTGAAGACGGCCGCAGTGCCCGGTCCCACCACGCCGTCGAGTTGGGTGTGGACCGCGTCGACCGGGTCGGGGAATCCGCGCTGCGCGGCGACCACAGCTGCGGCAAAATTCAAGCGCGCCAACCACGCTCCGGACGAGACCCATCCCTGGTTGGACGGCCAGCCCGCGACCGTGGGCATGTCGTAGAGGATCTGATCCATCGCTGTCCCCGACCGCACGCACATCGCAGCCAGGCTCGGTGAGGCCAGCGCGCGCATGGTTGCGACCATGTACTCCGCGGGTCCGCGCACCAGCGATCGATAGGCATCAGGCGAGGTGAATGCCTGGTTGGTGAAGATGGCGCGCATCAGCGTCTTGATGTCGTAGTTGCTGTTGCGAAACTGCGTGGCCACACTGTCGATGAGCGACGCGGACGGCACCGGAGTGCAGAACTGCACGAGCGCAAGGCGGGCGATGTGCGCGGCGCAGGCGGGTTGTGACAGGACGATGTCGAGTGCCTGGGCCGGATCGATGTTACCGGTGTGCCCGAGGAATGTCTTGACTCCGTCGTCATGCTGGGCGCGGGCAAGGACTCCCTTGAACGTCGCGCCCTGGGAGATGAGCTGCTGCAGCGCCTGCACGTACGCCGCCGGGGTCGAGCCCTTGAGTTTTGGTGGCTGGATCCGCTGCCCACCGGCATCGACGAGGACCGTGCGGATGCCCGAGAAGGCCCGGGCACCCTCGCGGACGTCGGTCTCGGTGTAGTTGCCGACGCCAAGGGTGAAGAGCTCCATGAGCTCCCGGCTGTAGTTCTCGTTGGGGGCGGATGCGGTGCTCTCCTCGAGATCGAGGTAGCGAATCATCAGCGGGTCGAAGGTCGCGGCGTTGACCAGCGTTCGGAAGTCGCTCCGTCCAGTCGATCGGTAGAGCTCGTTCTGCTGGAGCACGAAGGGCAGGCGCGCCGCCTTCCGGTAGTCGCTGGTGAGCAGCCCGTGCCAGAACAGCGTCATGCGCTCCGGGAACTGCGCCGGCGTCGTCGCCATGTGCTCGTACCAGGCGCGAACCACCGCCTGGTAGTTGGTCGCGTCCGCCACCTGGGGCAGCGGTTGCGCCTGCTGGTTGACCACCATGTCCACCAGGTCCGGGTAGGACATCGACGCGGCCGAGTCCAGCTCGGCGGCCGTGTACCCGAATGTCGCCCTGCGCAGCAGATGGGCGGCGAGACCGGCGGGCGTGCTCAAAGGGCTCGCCCAGGCACCGCCGGCACCGGCCGCGGAGGCGACCTGCCGCCCAGCGCCAGGCAGTTGCAGGGTGAGGTAGCGGAAACCAACCGCGCCGACGACACCGCCCGCGGCGACCCCGAGGACCTGGCGGCGGCTGAGCTTGAGGTTCGCGCTGCCCATGGGAGGCCAGTCTCGACACTCGACCTGAGAATTACCCTGGGTCGCCGAGCCTCCAAGCGACGTCTCAGGCAACTCTCAGGGGCCGGACGCCGAACTCCGATCTCAGCCCGGGGCCTCCCCCCACTCGGTAGACTGCAATCAAGTCCGGCGCATTGCCGGCTACATCCAGATCATCTGCAAGGAGCACCAGCGATGCCGTCCACTCCGGCCGAAATCTTCGGCGAGATCAATTCCCGCATCACCGCCGATCCTGCCAAGACCGCTGGGATGAATGCTGTCTACGCCTTCGAGCTCAGCGGTGAAGCACCCGGCCAGTACCACATCTCGCTCAAGGACGGCAGCGCCGACGTCGGCGAGGGGGCACCCGAGAACCCCAACATCACCATCACCATGAAGTCGGAGGACTTCGTCGACCTGGCCACCGGCAAGCTCGACGGCACCATGGCGTTCATGAGCGGCAAGATCAAGATCAAGGGCGACATGGGCCTCGCGATGAAGCTCCAGTCGGTGCTCCGCTAGAGGTCTCCCGGACCCGCACGGTGGCTGTCGATCTTCGGCCGGTGCGCTTCGACTACGACGAGAAGCAGCGTTCGCTGCTGATTGAGTGGTCCGACGGCGCCGCCCACCACATTCCCTTCGCGGTGCTCCGGCGCGCCTGCCCCTGCGCGGCATGCAAGGGCGAGCCCGGGTATCGGGGCCGGTTCAGCACCGACCCGATCCTCCACCCCGGTGAGGACGAGCTTGCCGACATCTCGCTGGTCGGCGCCTACGGCCTGAACGCGGTCTGGGCGGACGGGCATAACACCGGGATCTACACGTACCAGCGGCTGCGCGAGCTGGGCAGCGCGTCGGCGTAGAGTTCGCCGCGAATGACCGCCGAGGCAACGCCGACGACTGTGCCAGAGCTGCTCCAGTCCATCAGCGACGGCGTCCTCACCCTCACGCTCAACCGGCCCGAGGTGCTCAATGCGATCACCCCCGCGTTGCTCGACGAGGTCACCGATTCGCTTCGCGAGGCCGCGGCCGGCCGGACCGTTCGCGTCGTGATCATCACCGGAGCGGGGCGCGGGTTCTGCAGCGGTCAGGATCTCCGCGTCGCAGCCGGTGAACGCGGTCTCGACGTGGGCAGCGTGCTCCGGGATCACTACACGCCGGCGATTCGCGCGATCCGGTCGATGGATCAGCCGGTGATCGCCGCGGTGAACGGCGTCGCCGCCGGCGCCGGCTTCTCGCTCGCCCTCGCCTGCGATCTCCGCATCGCCGCCGAGTCCGCCACCTTCGTCCAGGCGTTCGTGCGCATCGGCCTCATCCCCGACCTGGCCAGCACTTACTTCCTGCCCCGCCTGATCGGCCCGGCCCGTGCCGCAGAGCTGACCATGCTCGGGGAGACTGTCGATGCTGCTCGAGCGCTCGAGCTCGGCCTTGTCAACCGGGTCGTGCCCGACTCCCAGCTCGCGTCCGCCGCCGCCGAGCTCGCCGGCCGGCTGGCGCGAGGACCTCGCTCGATCGGGCTCACCAAGCGGGCCCTGGACGTCTCACATGAGAACGACCTCGAGGCGCAGCTCGCCGTCGAGGAGCGCCTCCAGACCGAGGCCACGACCACGAATGACTTCGTCGAGGGCGTCGGCGCCTTCCTCGAGAAACGTCGGGCCAAGTTCACCGGCTCGTAGGGCCGGAAGATGCGCGGAGCCGTTGACAAGCTCACAGCGCTGCTCGGACCGGCGAGGGTCCTGACCGGCGCCGACGTCAGCGAGGACGACTGGCATGACGAGTCGCTGGTCGCGCACTGGCATGCCCCCGACGCGGTGGTCCTCCCCCACTCGGCCGCCGAGGTCGCGGAGATCATCACGATCGCTCGCGAATTCGCGACGCCGGTCACCGCGCGCGGCTCGGGCACTGGGCTAGCGGGCGGGTGTGTGCCCCGCGAGGGCGGCATCCTGATCGCGTTTCGCGAGATGGCCGGCATCCTCGAGGTCGATGTCGACAACCAGGTCGCCGTCGTGCAACCGGGCGTGAGCCTGCACGAGCTCGACGAGGTCACCGCGCGGCACGGTCTCGTGTACCCGGTGTTCCCAGGTGAGGGCAGCGCGAGCCTCGGCGGCACCGTGGCGACCAACGCGGGTGGCATGCGCGCCGTGAAATACGGGGTCACCCGGCACCAGGTGCTCGGGCTCGAAGCGGTGCTCGGTACCGGCGAGGTCATCCGGACCGGCGGCAGGTTCGTGAAGTCCACCTCCGGCTATGACCTCACCCAGCTGATCGTTGGATCCGAGGGCACGCTCGCGATCGTCACCGAGGCAATCCTGCGGCTCTACCCCCGTCAGCCTCATTCCGCGACCGTGCTCGCGCCCTTTCGCACCATCTCCGAGATCGCCGAGGCGGTGCCTCGGATCGTGCAGAGCGGGCTCGCGCCGATGATCCTCGAGTACATCGACATGATGTCGATGGCGGCGATCACCGCCGCGCGAGGTCTCGAGCTCGGGATCGGAGCCGACATCAAGGACGCCGCGCTCGCGTACCTGGTCGTCGTGCTGGAGTCGCGCGACCCGGGCCGGCTCGACGAGGACATCGAGTCACTCGGGGATCTGCTCACCACCCTCGGGGCGCTTGACGTGTACGTGCTCCCAGCGCGTGCGGCGTCGGACCTGATCGAAGCACGCGAGCGCGCCTTCTTCGCCGCCAAGGCAGCCGGCGCCAGTGAGATCGTCGACACCGTGGTCCCGCGCGCGCAGATCCCCGAGTTTCTGGCACAGGTGTCCGTAATTGCGCAGGAGAGCGGGTCGATGGTCGTGGGGTGTGGCCACGCCGGCGACGGCAACGTGCACCTGTCCGTGTTTCAGTCCGACCCCGAGCGCCTCGAGCAGCTGCTTCGGAAGGTCTTCACCGCCGGCGCCGCGCTCGGTGGCGCGGTTTCCGGCGAGCATGGCATCGGCACGGACAAGCGCGGTCATTTCCTTGCCCTCGAGGACCCGGCCAAGCTCGCGCTCATGGCGAGGATCAAGGCGGCGTTCGACCCCGACGGCATCCTCAATCCCGGGGCGCTGCTCGAGCCGGCGCAGTCGATGACGGCGGTGACCGCTGGATGATCGGCGGCGAGGCATTGGTCCGGAGCCTCGTCGCCTCGGGCGTCGACGTGGTGTTCGCCAACCCGGGCACCTCGGAGATGCACTTCGTCGCCACCCTGGACGCCGTGCCGGAGATGCGTGGCGTCCTCGCGCTGTTCGAAGGTGCCGCCACGGGCGCCGCGGACGGGTACGCGCGAATGACGGAATCGCCTGCCGCCGTGCTCCTGCATCTGGGGCCGGGCCTCGGTAACGGCCTCGCCAACCTGCACAACGCGCGGCGCAGTCGCGCTCCGGTGGTCGCGATCGTCGGCGATCACGCCACGTACCACCGGCAGTACGACGCGCCACTCGAATCCGACATCGAGACGGTCGCTCGGAACGTTTCGACATGGATCCGCCGGAGCGCCCGTGCCGAGGACGCGGGCGTGGACGCCGCGGACGCGGTCGCGGCCGCGTACGGTCCGCCGGGACAGATCGCGACCCTCATCCTGCCCGCCGATGTTTCGTGGTCGGAGGGTGGGTCGGTTGCACCCCCCGCTCAGCCAAAGGCTCGCACCGCGGTGCGGTCAGCGGCGCTCGATGAGGCGGCGTCGGCACTCCGATCTGGGGAGAAGGTGGTGCTCCTGCTTGGGGGCAGCGCGCTCCGAGAGCGCGGGATGCGGGCGGCTTCGCGAATCGCGCGGGCGGCCGGCGCCGATGTCCTCTCCGAGACGTTTCCGGCGCGCGTCGAGAGGGGTGCGGGCATCCCGGTCATCGAACGGCTCGCGTACCTCGCCGAGATGGCGTCGGGCCAGCTGGATGGCGCGCGCCATCTCATCACGGTTGATACCAAGTCGCCGGTCTCGTTCTTCGCGTACCCGGGAAGGCCCAGCGACCTCGTGCCGCAAGGCTGCGAGGTCCTGATGCTTGCCGGTGGCGGCGACGACGCCATCGCCGCGCTGGAGGCGCTCGCCGCCGAGGTGGCCCCCGAGGCGGAATCCTCCCCTCGCTCCGACCCACCCCGGCCGGAGAAGCCCAGCGGCGAGCTGAGCGCCGAGTCGATCGCACGCGCCATCGGCGCGCTCCTCCCCGAGGGGGCCGTCGTCTCCGACGAAGCCAATACAAGCGGGACCTTCCTGCCCATGTTCACCGCCGGCGCTCCTCGCCACGACTGGCTCACCCTCACGGGCGGGTCGATCGGCCAGGGCCTTCCGGTCGCGCTCGGTGCCGCGATTGCGTGCCCTGACCGCCCGGTGCTCGCGCTCGACGCCGACGGCTCCGCGCTCTACACGTTGCAGTCGCTCTGGACGATGGCGCGCGAAGGGCTCGACGTCACCACGATCATCTTCAGCAACCGGCGCTACGCGATCCTGCGAATGGAGCTTGCGCGCGTGGGTGCGACGGCATCGGGCCGGCGCGCGCTCGAGATGCTCGACATCTCGCCGCCCGAGATCGACTTCGTCGCGCTGGCGCGGGGTTTCGGGGTTCCGGCGACGCGTCCCGGCACCGTGGACAGATTCGTCGCGGACCTCGAGCGCGCGTTTGCCGAGCCCGGTCCGCATCTCATCGAAGCGGTGATTCCCTCGCTGTTCTGATCAGGATCGCAGGCGTTCGCCCGCTCGAATCGGGATCGAGAGCCAGTTCTCTCGCGGCGGAAGCGGGCAGCTCCAGCGCGGGTCGTAACTGCATGACGGTTGGTACGAGAAGTTGAAATCGAGGATCAGACGGCCATCGCGGTCGGTACCGAGGTCTGCGCTCTTCGCCGTGTCCAGGAGGTAGCGGCCGGCTCCGTAGGTTTCGGAGCCCGACGTGGCGTCGCGGAAGGAGAGGAAGAAGCCACCGGCGTAGTCGAGCAGCCAGAACATCGACAGGCCGATTGGTGTGCCGCCTAGTGAGAAATGCGCCATGCCGGCGCGCTCGGCGCTGACATGGCCGGATGTCGATCCTGGCAGCTCGAACGTGGCGCCGTCGGCGGCTTGTACGTCGGCGACGGTGCGCAAGGCCGGGTCGTAGTCGTAGTACACGGGAGTTGTGGCGGCGCCGCGCTCGGGCGCCGGAACCGGGCTCTGCGAGTGGGTACGGAACAGACATTCACGCACCTCGCACCAGTGAGTCCACGCCGCGACGGGCTCCGGTTCTGCACGGATCATTGCGTACAGCTCGCTCACCTGGCGGCGCCAATCCGCCAGCTCGAGACGATCGGCGATCACCCCGGTGCCGGCGATGTCCTCACTCAACCGAGGCAATGTACCTCGGCCTCATGGACCGTCGCCGTAGACGACGCCGCCGCGCAGCTCGTCCATGCGCCGCATGCGAGCGTGAGCCGTCTCGCCGAGGCGAGCGAGCACGCCGGCGATCAGAGCCTCGGTGAGTGCCACCGCAGACACGAGCGAGTCAAAAGGGGTCACGGAGGTCTGGACGCCGGTCGCCAGGACGAACCGCGCCGATGCAGCCGCGGGCGACAACCACGGGTCGGTGATCAGGACCACCGTGCTCCCCCGACCCGCCGCGACCTTCGCGCTGTTGATGGTGTCGCTCTGGTAGCGGCGGAAGTCGAAGACGACGAGAATGTCGCGACGCCCGAGGTCCACGAGGTGGTCCGCGGGGTTGCTTCGCTCGGGATCGATGAGCTCGACGCCGGGACGGATGAGATGCAGCTGGCTCGCGAGGTATCGAGCGAGGAACGCGCTCACGCGCCCGCCCAGCGAGAGCACGCGCCGCCGCGAATCGGCGAGCAGCTCTATCACGGCATCGAAATCGTGCTCGGACACCATGTCGACGCTCGCTCTCAGGCTGTGCTCGTAGGTTGCAAAGGCATCGCGGAGCAGCGATCCGCCTACATCCCCAGGCCGGGCGAGCTCGTAGCGGGTCAGCGGCGAGCTCAACCGTTCCTGCAATTCCTGGCGGAGCGAGTCCTGGAACTCCGGATACCCGTGCAGGCCGAGCTTGGCGATGAACCGCGTGACCGTCGCGGGACTGACCCCCGCGCGCTCGGCGAAGCGTGTGAGGCTCTCAAGACCGGCGACCGGGTAGAACGCGAGCAGCACCTGCGCCAGCCGCCGCTCCGAGGCGCTGAATGTTCCCATCCGCTGGCGCACCAGCTCGCCGACCAGAAACTCGGGCATTGAAAGGATTCTTGCAGTTTGTACCGCGATGGGTCGGTTCGTTAAATCTGTTGACGCTGGTGCAGGCCCGCTGCTACTGTGCGGCCCACCGAACCGGACCGCATGGGGAGATGAGCCGATGACCGTTCAGGCTATTGACAGCGATACCGAGACTCTCCACAAGCTGGGCTACGCCCAGGAACTGCTCCGGCGGATGGGGGGCTTCTCCAACTTCGCTGTGTCGTTCACGATCATCTCGATCCTGTCCGGCTGCCTCACCGCGTACGGCACGGCGATGTTCAACGGCGGTCCTGTCGACATGAACATCGGCTGGCCGCTGGTCGGCATCATGGTCATCATCGTCGGGCTCGCGATGGCGGAGGTGTGTTCCAGCTACCCGACCGCCGGCGGTCTCTACTACTGGTCAGCGAAGCTCGGCGGCAAGAATGGACCCGCCTGGAGCTGGTTCACGGGCTGGTTCAACCTGCTTGGTCAGGTGGCCGTCACGGCGGGCATCGATGGCGGTCTTGCCCTGTTCGCGTCAGCGTTCATGAACAACTGGTTCGGCTATCCGCTCAACGCCCCGCATATTCTCCTGGTGTACGCAATCGCGCTCTTCCTGCACGGCCTGCTGAACACCTTTGGGGTCCGCCTTGTCGCGCTCCTCAATGACATCTCGGTGTGGTGGCACATCCTCGGCGTGGTTGTCATCGTCGCCGTGCTGCTGATCGTGCCGAAGCATCATCAGTCGGTGTCGTTCATCTTCACGAGTTTCCAGAACGGCAGCGGCGCCAGTTTCCCCGGGTCGATCATCTACGTCTTCCTCATCGGTCTGCTGCTGGCGCAATACACCTTCACGGGGTACGACGCGTCGGCTCACATGACCGAGGAAACCCATAACGCCGCGATCGCAGGTCCCCGGGGAATCGTCATGTCGATCGTGGTGTCGCTGGTCGCCGGTTGGGTGCTGCTGATCGGGGTGACGTCGGCAATCCAGAATTACGGCGCCGAGTCCGCGTCAGTCGTCCCGGCTGCCCAGATTTTCATCGATGCGGCCGGCGGAGGACTCGGACAGTTCCTGCTGCTGATCGCAATCGGCGCACAGTTCTACTGCGGCATGTCGTCGGTGACCGCGAACTCGCGAATGATCTATGCCTTCTCTCGGGACGGGGCCGTACCAGGCCACCAGCTCTGGAGCAAGATCAACAAGCGCACGCGCACGCCAACCAACTCCATCTGGCTCGCCACGGTGCTCGCTTTCATCCTGTGGCTGCCGTATCTCTACAACCCGAATGCCTATGCCGCGGTGATCTCGATCGCAGTCATCGGTCTGTACATCGCGTACGGGATCCCAGTCCTCCTCCGGTTGCGCGCGGGCGACAGCTTCGAGCGTGGCCCATGGCATCTGGGCAGGTGGAGCCGCCCGGTCGGCATCATTGCCGTTGTGTGGATCGGGCTCATCAGCATCCTCTTCGTCCTGCCGACGATATTTCCGGTCACGCTTGGCAACTTCAACTACACGATCGTCGCGGTAGGAGTTGTCGCTGGGGGAACCTCGCTCTGGTGGGTGCTCTCGGCGAGGCATTGGTTCAAGGGCCCGCGCATCCAGGGGACGGCTGAAGAGCTGGCCTCGATCGAAGCAGGGTTCGTCGGCATCCCAGCACCGGTGCCGGCAGCTTCGGCGGGCTGATAGGCTCACAAACAAGTTCATCACGCGTGCTCGCGGCCATGGCGCCGCGAGCACGCGAAGGATCTTCAAGATGCCCAGACCCAGGATTGGTGTTACCTGCAGTCCCCGTCGCGGACCCGCGTACTACGCGCCCTACCTTCGCGCCGTCGAGGCTGCCGGCGGGGAGCCGGTCACGCTGGATCCGCAGCCGAACGGTCTCGCGTCCGCCGACGCTACCGCGATGGTTCACGGCATCGATGGTCTCCTCGTTCCCGGCGGCTGGGACGTGGACCCGCCCGCGTACGGCGAGGCGCGCCAGGAGGAGACCCCGAACGTCGATCCACCCCTGGATCTCACCGAGATCGCGCTCGTGCGCGCGGCCGTGGATGAGGGTGTGCCGGTCTTCGGCATCTGTCGCGGTCAACAGGTGATCAACGTCGCGCTCGGCGGATCGCTGCTTCAACACATCGACGGCCACGACAACCATGGCCATCCTCGCGACCTGCTCGCGCACTCGATCGACGTGGTGCCGGGTTCGGAGCTCTCCAAGGTCACGCCGGGCGACCGCGTGATGGTGAACAGCCTCCACCATCAATCGGTGAAGGACATCGCGCCGGGTCTCCACGCAACCGCGCACAGCCCCGACGGTGTCGTCGAGGGCATCGAGTCACCGGACGGCATGATCGTGGCGGTGCAGTGTCACCCCGAGGAGCTGCTCGCCCAGCAGGGATGGGCGACATCGCTCTTCCGCCGCTTCGTCGACCGCGTTGCCGCGCACAACCACAATGGTGCGGTCGCCACCGACGCCGCCAAGGAGGGCAGCTGACCGATGCTGACGCTCGACGAACTCACACAGCAGGTCGACGCCGGCGAGATCGACACGGTGGTGGTGGCCTTCACCGACATGCAGGGACGCCTGATGGGCAAGCGCATGGAGGCACATTTCTTCCTCGAGGAGATGTCGCACAAGAATCCGATCGAAGGTTGCAACTATCTGCTCGCCCTCGAGATGGAGATGGATCCCGTCCCCGGGTACGAGATCGCCAGCTGGGATCGCGGCTACGGCGACTTCTCGATGGTTCCCGACTTCGAGACAATGCGTCGCATTCCCTGGATGGAGGGCAGCGCGCTGGTGCTGTGCGACGTGGCCTGGAATGACGGCACCCCTGTCCGCCCCTCACCGCGTCAGGTCCTGAAGGCTCAGGTCGACAGGGCGCGCGCGCTCGGATACGAGGCGATGTTCGGGTCCGAGCTCGAGTTCTTTCTGATCAAAGAGACCTACGAGCAGGCGCACGCCCAGCACTATCGGGGATTGACACCGTCGGTCCCGTACATCCTCGACTATCACATCCTCGCGACCAGCTACGACGAGCCGTTCATCCGCGCGGTGCGCAACGGCATGCAGGCCGCCGGCATGCGCGTCGAAACCTCCAAGGGCGAGGCGTGGCCCGGCCAGCAGGAGCTCAACTTCCGCTACAGCGACGCTGTGACCATGGCCGACAACCACGTCATCTACAAGACCGGGATCAAGGAGATGGCGCACCAGCGTGGCTGCTCGGTGACCTTCATGGCGAAGCCCGATCACACCTGGATCGGCAGCTCCTGCCACATCCACTCGAGTCTGTGGGGCAAGGGCGACGCGCTGTTCTCCGGGGAGTCGCCGCTGTTCAAGCAGTATCTCGCGGGATTGATCGAGTGCGCGGGTGAGTTCGCCGTCTTCCTCGCGCCCAACATCAATTCCTACAAGCGATACGCGGCGGGCAGCTGGGCGCCGACCACCCTCGCGTGGGGATACGACAACCGGACCTGCGGATTCCGTGTTGTCGGCCACGGGAAGGCGCTGCGGGTCGAGTGTCGCATCCCGGGGGCGGACGCCAATCCCTACCTCGCCTTCGCGGCGCTGCTGGCGGCGGGCCTGCACGGTATCGAGCAGCAGCTCGAATTGCCTCCCGCGTTCACCGGCAATGCGTACGAGTCCGACGTCAAGCGCTTTCCGCACACGCTCAACGAGGCGATCACCGCGCTCGAGCACGGCAAGGTCGCGCGCTCGGCCTTCGGCGACGATGTCATCGACCACTACCTCAACTACGCACGCACCGAGCAGGAGCTCTTCGACAAGGCGGTGACCTGTTACGAGCGCGAGCGGTTCTTCGAGCGCGGATGACGCTTCGGGTGCTGAACCCGGCCACGGAACAGCCCGTCGCGGAGCTCGAGCAGGCGGGGGTGGCGGAGACGGATCGCGCGGTGGCTGCGGCAAAGGCGGCATTCCCGGCCTGGCGAGCGGTCGCGCCATCTGACCGAGCCCGACTGCTCCGCCATCTTGGGTCGCTCGTCGACGACCATCGCGAGGAGCTCGCGCTGCTGGAGACGAGGAATGTCGGCAAGCCGATCGCCGACTCGCGTGGCGAGGTGGGGATGGTGGCCGAGGTGTTTCACTACTACGCCGGCGCGGTCGACAAGCATTTCGGCCAGACGATCCCGGTCGCGGGCGGCGTTGACATGACCTTTCGCGAACCACTCGGTGTGGTCGGGCTGATCGTGCCCTGGAACTTCCCGCTCAACATCGCGAGCTGGAAGGTCGGTCCCGCGCTGGCGTGCGGGAACACGGTGGTGCTCAAACCGGCGGAGCTGACCCCGATGACGGCTCTTCGCCTGGGAGAGCTCGCGCTCGAGGCCGGCATCCCCGAGGGTGTCCTCAATGTCGTCGTGGGTCCTGGTCGCGTCGTCGGTGAGCGCCTGATTCACCACCCGGACGTGGCCAAGATCGGATTCACCGGTTCCACGGAGGTGGGCATCGAGGTGATGCGTGGTGCTGCAGCGACCGTCAAACGCGTGACCCTCGAGCTGGGCGGCAAGTCGGCCAACATCGTTTTCGCCGATGCCGATATCGAGCGCGCAGCCGCCGCCGCACCGTACGCGGTGTTCGGCAACGCCGGGCAGGATTGCTGCGCGCGCTCGCGCATCCTCGTCCAGCGCGAGGCGTACGACCGCTTTGTCTCGTTGCTCATCGCCTCCACGGATGCGCTGCGCGTCGGTGATCCCGAGGATGACGCGACCGAGATGGGCCCGCTGGTCTCGGCCGCTCATCGCACCTCGGTGGCGTCGTTCGTCGAGTCCAAGCCGCTGTTCACTGGAACGACGCCTGACGGACCCGGTTTCTGGTTTCCGTGCACGCTGGTTGAGGCAACCAACACCGATCGCATCGCCCGAGACGAGGTCTTCGGGCCGGTCGCGGCCATCATCCCGTTCACCGACGAGGCTGATGCGGTGCGGATTGCGAATGACACTCCCTATGGGTTGTCCGGATCGATCTGGACGACCAATGGCGCGCGCGCGATGCGTGTCGCGAGAGCGCTCGAGACGGGCGTGCTTTCGATCAACAGCAATTCCTCGGTGCGGGTGTCCACCCCCTTCGGCGGCTTCAAGCAGTCCGGGTTCGGACGCGAGCTCGGCATGAACGCCCTCGACGGTTATTCCGAGGTCAAGAACGTGTTCATGACGACGGAGGGCTGACGGAGAGATGGGACGCCTCGAAGGCAAGGTTGCGGTGATCACGGGCGCGGCGGGTGGCATCGGCCGCGAGGCTGCGATGCTCTTCTCCGAGGAGGGAGCATCGGTTGTCGTCGCCGATACTGATCGGTCGGCCGGCGCGCGCACCGCCGAAGAGTGCCGGCGCGCGACCTTCGTCGAGGTGAATGTGAGCGACGCGACGAGCGTGGCCGAGATGTACGCAACGGCCGTGGTGGCCTACGGCGGCGTCGACATCCTCTACAACAACGCGGGGATCATGCCTGCCGATGACGATTCGATCCTGACCACGGAACCCGACGCGTGGGATCGTGTGCAGGCGGTCAACGCGAAGGGCGTGTTCCTCTGCTGCAAGTACGGGATTCCACATCTGCTCGAACGGGGCGGCGGATCGGTCATCAATGTCGCATCCTTTGTGGCGCTCGTGGGTGCGGCGACATCGCAGATCGGCTACACCGCGTCGAAAGGCGCGGTCCTTTCGATGAGTCGCGAACTCGCGGTCCAGTTCGCGCGCCAGGGCGTCCGGGTCAACGCGTTGTGCCCGGGACCAGTGGAGACGCCGTTGCTGATGCGCCTCTTCTCGGATAACCCCGCGGCCTACGAGCGGCGACGCATCCATCTGCCGATGGGACGGCTCGCCACGGCGCGAGAGATCGCCAATGCCGCGCTGTTTCTCGCCAGCGATGACTCCTCATACGTGAACGGCGCGACGTTCCTGGTCGATGGCGGTCTCACCGCGGCATACGTGACTCCGGAGTAGCAGCGGCGCTGACGGTTGTAACCTCGCCTCATATCCCTCGCATGTCTTCAATCCATGCGAAGGAGCCGCCGTACCAATCCTCGGTGTCATGATCCCAGCGCATGGTTGTTGAGGCGGCACTCCGCTCCACGGCGCTGCCCGACCGCCGAGCCGCCCCGCGGGAGCTCGTAGCACCGGTCGCCATCGACGGCCTTGCCACCGCACTCCCGCGGTACCGCGCCGGCGGCGACGAGGTCCTTCGCCTCATCACCGGGCTCTGGCCGCGGCTGGAGCGCCGGGTCAGCCTGTTCACCGACGAGCTGGCGGACACGCACAGATACCTGGTGCGTCCGATCGAGGAGGCGCTGATCCCGCTGAGCCCCGGAGAGCAGGCGGTTCGCTACCAGGCTGAGGCGACTCCTCTTGCCATCGCAGCCGCGGAGCGGGCCATCCTCGACGCTCGAGCAGCTGCCGACGACATCGGGCTGGTTGTGGTGTCGTCATGTACCGGCTTCGTCCTCCCCGGGGTGGACGTGCAGCTCATCAACCATCTGGGTCTGCGCCGCGACATCCGCCGCATGCCGTTCATGAACTTCGGTTGTGCCGGGGGTGCGGCGGCGCTCGCCTGGGCGTCCGACTGGGTGCGATCGAATCCCGGCCAGTCGGCGCTTGTCGTCGCCGTCGAGGTGCCGTCGCTCACGTTCCGACCAGCCGACACGTCCGCCGACAACCTGCTGAGCGTCCTCGTTTTCGGCGATGGTGCCGGCGCCGCAGTTCTGCGTTGTGGCGAGAGCCCGGGACGAATCGGGATCGGCAGGACCCGTCATCAACTGGTGGCGTCGAGCACCGAGGCGCTGGGCTACGAGCGCGCTGATGACGGATTTCGGGTGGTGGTGTCGCGCAAGCTCCCCCGCCTCCTTGAGACGCACCTCCCGGCCCTCGTCGACGGCTTCGTCGGTCCAGCATCCAACCTCGATGCGGTCGCGCTTCACCCCGGAGGCCAGGCCATCGTCGACTCGGCCGTTCGCTGCCTCGGGCTCCATGAGCGTCACGTCGCGTCCACGCGCAGGGTCATGAGCAGCGTGGGCAACACCTCCTCAGCGGCCATCCTCTTCGTGCTCGAGGATCTCGGGGCGCGCCTCCCGCGGGTACGCGGTCGTGGCCTTGCGGCCGCGTTCGGTCCGGGCCTCATGGTCGAGCTCATCGAATTGCTCTGGGCGTCGTGAACCGGAGGGCGCGGACCGCCCTGGTGCTGGCGGCGGCGGCGCAGCGGCTGCTCGAGTTGCGTATCTCGGCGCGCAATCGGGCGCGTCTCGGGCCCGCGGAGCAGGCCTCAACATCGACGTACCCCGCGATGGTCGGGGTGCACGTCGCGCTCTTCGTCGTGAGCGCGTGGCCCCGCCGCGGGCGGCGTGTCCCGCGACCCATTGAGATTGGCGCACTTGGCGGCATTGCTGCTTCGGCCGCCCTGCGTATCTGGGTCATACGAACATTGGGAGCCGGCTGGAACGTGACCGCTCACGTGCCCGCGGACGCTGAGATTGAGACCGGCGGTCCGTACCGGTACGTGCGCCACCCGAATTACGTTGCCGTCGCCCTCGAGTTCGCATGCCTTCCGATCGCGGTTGGTGCCGTTCCGGAGGCGGTGGTGCTCTCGCTTGCCGATGCGGCGGTGCTGGTCCCGCGCATTCGAGCCGAGGAGCGTCTGCTGGATGCGATCCCAGGGTATCGGGAGGCATTTCGTGGGGTCCCCCGCTTCATCCCACGACTGGGACGTCGCAGCCGTCAGATCCCGGCGAGCGACAGCCAGTCGCGCGGGGTGAGGTTCCGGAACGTCTGATATCCGCAGTTGATGGCCACCAGTTTGGCCAGGGCGCGCGGATCCGACGTCGCTCGGACGATCGCGCGCCGGCTCAGCACCCGCGACCGGGCCAGGAACAGCGCAAGCTGCGTGACGCGGCGGCGCTCGCGGATCAGACCTGCGTGGTCCATCGCGTACCGGCGTTCAGCGGTGGCAGCGGAGATCCGGCCGCCCAGGAACTCGCCCGCGTGCTCGGCCAGGCGCTCGGCGAGGAGCATCCCGATGGCGATGCCGTCTCCTGTCGTCGGGTCGTCGTAGCCGGACGCGTCGCCCACCAGGAAGACGCCACCTTCGGCGACTGTGCGGACGCGCTGATGGAAGGAGGCGGCACCGAGGGGACCCGAGAGCAATTCGGCATCAGCAAGACCCGCAACGCTGCGGCGCGCGGCCTCCGCATAGGTCCGCGCCGTCACCTGCGAGCGCGACCGATGGCTGAGGATCGAGACGAGCAGGAGGTCGGGCCCGACCGGTGCCTCGTACCACTCATGGTCGCCGGCGAGGGTGACTGTGACCGCGTCCCGACCGCGCGTGTCGACCTGCCAATGCCCCGCCAGTCCATAGCGCAAGCGAGCCTGTGATCGGCTCCGCATTCCAGCCCAGGCTCGTATCTGGGAGTGCAGCCCGTCGGCTCCGATCACGATCCTGGATCTGATCTCGCCGGCGATGGTACTGATCCCGGCAACGCCCGTTGACGAACGCCGCAGTCCCGTCACCCTTTCCCCCTCTCGCACGGTGGCGCGGGGTTCGCGGCGGACAGCATCGACCAGCGCTGCGTCGAAGCTGGTGCGTCGGACTCCGAGGCCCTCGGGCGGGCCGCCGCCCGGGGGAGCGGGAAACGGCACGTCGACCCTGGGGCCACCTGATTCAAGCTGATAGGTCACGCCGCGGATCGGCGGCGCACCGGTGGCAACGACCTGCCCATGGACGCCAAGTCTGCGCAGCGCCTCGACGCCGGGCGGCATGATGCCCTCGCCACACGCTTTGTCGCGGGGGAATCGAGCGCGGTCCACGAGCACGACGTCGTGGCCACCTCTGGCGAGCAGCAGGGC
>JBAPOS010000033.1:0-19121 GCA_049279755.1 Candidatus Dormiibacterota bacterium
AGCCCTGAGCGGCGGCGTGGGGCCCCCGATTCACATCGGTCAGGGCATCCAGATGATCACGGCAACTGGACCGGACGAGTTCACGGTCGTCGGTTTCACGGCGGGAACCGTCGCCGGGCCGTCCTTCACCCACGACGCCGTCTTTGTCGACGACGCGGCCATGCTCGGGCCCTTCGGGCTCGGTTTGCGCACTCCCCTGGTTGCCCTGCGCTTCGGCCCCGGCGCGACGGTGGCGCGGGTGGCGAGTGAGGTCCACGCCAGGTTCGGATCGAGCGTGACGACCTATGATCCGCGGGCGGGCGGGTCGGCCCCGTTGCAGGACCTCGAGCCGCTGCTCGTGCTCGCCACCGTGCTGAGCCTGATCGTCGGTGCAGGGGTGACCGCCAACAGCGCGGCCCTCGCCACCTTTGAGCGGCGGCGCGAGATCGGTCTGCTCCGCGCCGCCGGCGCGTCATCGCGGCAGGTGTTCCGCCTGTTCGCTGCCGAGGTCGCGACCGTCGCCGTAGCGGGCGTCCCGATCGGCGTGGCGGGAGGGCTGATCCTCGGTGCGGTCTTCAACAGCAACCTCTCCCCGTCTGATCTCGCAGCGCCTTCGTTGACGCCGCAGGCCGGCCAGGTGGGGGCTGCCATCGCCGCCGGACTCGGCGCCGCACTCATCGGGGGACTCCTGCCGCTCTTCGCGGCTGCACGTCTCCCGATCCTGAGCTCCTTGCGACCTCATCCGATCAGCGAGCACGAGCGTGCCGGTGTGCTGGTGCGCACGGCCAGCCCGGTCCTGCTGGTCATCGCTGCCCTCTGCTTCCTCAGCACCTCAAGCGGCCTCGTCGCCCTCGGCGTGGTCGCCCTGCTGCTCGGCCTTGTGGTCGCACTCCCTCTGATCGCTCCTCTGGTCATCAGCCTCAGCGCCCTGGCCATCTCGCCGTTCGTCAGCGGCGCGCAGCCCGGCGCGGCTCATCTCACACGCGCCCGGAACCGCACGGCCATGACCACCGCGGGACTCGCCATCGCGGTGGCGAGCGCGGTCGGTGTCAGTGCGCTCAGTGCTGGAGCCCTCACCGCAAGTGACAGCTGGGTCTCCCATCTGTTTGCGGGGGACATGGTCGTGACCAGTCCGGTCACCCAGGACGACCAGATCGCGTCAGCGATCAGCAGCACTCCAGGGGTCTCCCAGTCCACGGCGCTTCGATTCCTGTCAGAGACCGTCGCCGGTGCGTCCGTGGGCGTCGCCGCGATCGACCCGGGGGCCTACGCAGCGCTGGGCGGTCTCGATGTCGTCTCCGGAGACCGGGCGACAGCGCTCGCAGCCCTCGAGGATGGCCCCAGCTTCCTCGAGCCCGCGGGGCTGGCGTCCGCAACCGGCTGGACGGTCGGGTCGCAGCTCCCCGTTCAGACCCAGAAGGGCATCGTGTACTTCACTGTCGTGGGGATCGTCAGTCACTCGTTCCCCGCCGGGGACGGAGGTGAGAGCCTTGTGATGGCGGACGATCTCGCACGAACCTACTTCGGCTCGACTGCGTACGGTTTCGATGATCTGGTAATCACCACGCACGGAAACGCGCCGGCGCTCGCCGGCACCGCTGCGAGCTACGGAATGCGGGCAGTCTCGGTGAGCGTGATCGAAAGTGATGCTCGCGACGCCCTCCAGCATTCGATCGGTCTAGTGCTCGCGGTCGCCATCATCTCCGTGATCATCGCCATGCTCGCTGTCGTGAACACGCTGCTCGTCAACACCCGTCAGGGGACCCGCGAGCTTGCGCTGCTGCGCGCTGTCGGCCTCGGCAGCCGTCAGGCGATGCGCCGGGTGCTGACCGAGGCCGGCCTCCTCGCCGGCGCGGCAACCCTGATCGGTGTGGCCGCAGGATGTCTCATCGCTGTGCCGATGCTGCAGGCGAGCACCACATCCACCTTCGCACCTGGATTCGTCTTCCCCATCGAAACCGTGATCGTGGTCATTTTGGTGGTTGTGCTTGCGGCGGTCGTCGCCGCCATCGGTCCAGCTCGAAGAGCGGTGCGAACCTCAGTGCTCAGCGCGCTGCGACACGAGTAGCGGGCGATGCGCCCCGTCGGCGGGTGGGGATTTCGCGTCCTGGCGCCGGCTGCGTCGCTGGTCGCGCTCGCCGCGTGTGGCAGCATCTCGGCCTCGCTCTCCACAGGTGATCCGTTGCACGACCTGATCACCATTGATCAGCTCGTTGCTCCGGACTTCACGGTCACCAGCGCCCCCGCTCACGTCGACGCGGCCACCATCGCAGCGGGCGATCGGGCGGTCCTGTCGAGCCTCGAGGCGGACGGACTGCAGGCCGCCGCGCGCGTCGAATATCAGCGGGATGTCAACTTCAGCACCAGCAACGGGCCCATCGACATCGTTGCGACCGTCGAGCGGTTTGCCGGCATCAGCGGAGCCACCAGCGCCTACGGCGCGGGCGTGCGACAAATTGACGGCGTTGCCGGTGCCGTGCCCGTGTCCACCGGTCCACTCGGCGACGAGGCGCACTCGACCAGCGCGGTGCGCGCCACGCCGGGTGGCCTCCAGGCGGTCGAGATCACCGTTGTGTGGCGCGTCCGCAACCTCGTCGACGTCATGGTTGTGCGCGGTCGTTACGGGGGGACACGACTCGAGGATGCGCTCGTCCTCTGTGGCCTGCAAACACAGAACGAGTCCCCCGGCTCCGGGTAGCGCCGCTCAACTCTTGCGCGGTTCCCAGCGGAAGCGGAACACCGAGAGCACCGCCGCTCCAACGCCCCACGCGGCCATGATCAGCAGGTCGCTGCCGTTGAACCCGCTGGCATACAGGTGCGCCGGATCGAAGGCGGTGAACATGGCGTCGATGAAATGGCGCACCGGAAACCACTCGGCGATCTGCGCGAGGATCGATGACGAGGGCACCGGAAAGAACGTTCCCGAGATGAACACGATCGGAAGGAACACACCGTTGACGATGGCGGGCGCGGCCTCCGCATTGGGAATCGCAATTGTCATCGCCATCCCGAGCGCACAGAAGGCGAGGGCGCCGACACCGATCGACGCCGCCGCAGCGCCGATGTGCTGAGGCACGTGCACGCCGTAGACGAGAATCCCGAAGCCCGTGGTGAGCAGCGCCAGGATGATGCTGACGATTATCGATGAGCCGACGACGCCCGCGATGAAGGCCCAGGGCGGGAGCGGGGTCCCGCGCAGCCGCTTGAGGATGCCGTTGTCGCGGCGCAGGGAGAGTGTGATCGAGATATTGGTGAAGCAGGCGCCCATCACGCCGAAAGCGACGAGCGCCGGAATGTAGTAATCGTCGTAGGTCGTCTGCACCGGACCGACCTGCACCTTCTGTCCCTTGAACAGAGTCGCGAACACCACGAGAAAGATGATCGGGAAGAGAAACGAGAAGAAGGCGCTTGCCGGGTTGCGCCAGAACGACCTTTGCTCGAACGTGACCTGACGTAACGCGATACCGGTGCTACTCACTCCTGGTCAGCTCCAGATAGACATCTTCGAGCGACGGGCGCGTGACCTCGAGGTTGGGAAGCTCGAGGCCCTGGGCGACCGCCCAGGTGGTGAGGTCGTTGAGCGTCCGGGTGGGCGTCGCCGTCTCGATGATCGCGATGCCCTCGTCCACCTTCACCGGAAGTGGGAGTGCAGCAGCGGCGATGCCGTCGGGGAGCTCGAAGCGAATGTGGGTGAGCTGCTCGGTTCCGGCGCGCAGTGTATCCGGCGTGCCTTGAGCAACCACCTTGCCCGCGGCGATGACGCAGATCCGGTCCGCAAGGTATTGGGCCTCGTCCATGTAGTGCGTGGTCAGCACGATCGTCTTCCCGAGCGTTCGCATGTTGCGCACCACCTCCCAGGCGGCGCGTCGTGCCGACGGATCGAATCCCGTGGTCGGCTCATCGAGGAAGATCAAGTCGGGGTCGCCGACCAGGCCGAGCGCAACGTCGAGGCGTCGCTGCTGCCCCCCCGACAGCTTGGTGACCCGCTCCCCGGCCTTCTCGGTCAGCCCGACGAGTTCGATGATCTCCGCGGCCGGGCGCGGGGCTGGGTAATAGCCGCGATAGAGTTCGACGATCTCGGTCACGGAGAGCATCGGGGGCACCGCCGCCTCCTGGAGGACCAGCCCTACCCGCTCGCGAAGCTTTCGGCCGCCGCCGTGCGGGTCAATTCCCAGGACCGTCACGTCTCCTCCATCGCGGGTCCGGTAGCCCTCGAGGATTTCTATGGTGGTGGTCTTCCCCGCCCCATTGGGGCCGAGGAGCCCGAAGACCTCGCCCTCCTCCACGGTGAAACTGATCCCGCGGACCGCTTCGACGGCGCCGTAGGACTTGCGCAAACCGTCCACCAGGATTGCCGCCACCGAAAGTCTCTCCCCTGTATGACGAGCGGTCACAGAGTCGTTGCGCCATGGTGCCAGAGACGGGGGTCGGCGCCGACCACAATTGGCCGCAGCGCATGACCATGACCACAACCAACGTGGAGATCCTGCGTCAGGGCTGGCTCGACGCCGCCTCCGCCCTGGCGCCCGGCCTCGACACACTCCCGGAAGTCCTCGAGCACGGTCTCGAAGCTGCTGTCATCGACGAACGCCTCGACGAGCAGTCACTTCTGAGAGTGGTCACCGAGGTGACCGCCGCCGCCGGTGACTCGCTTCCCGCGGAGGAGCTGTACTTCCTGACGAGGCGGCTCCAGCGGGCTGTCTACGAATATCTGCTGTCCCTCGACGCCCTGCCGGAGCCACCGCCTCGCCGCGACGGCTCGAACGGTCATCCGGAGACCGATACCAGCCTGATCGGAGCAGAGGAGGTGGCGGCCCTTGGGCGTAACGGCCATGTCAAGACGGTCGCTCAGCCGGCGCCGGTCAGCACGGCCGCGCCGGAGCCGGACGTCGAGCCGAGACCGGTCGACGCCTCTCAGGCGCACCTTGATCCGGACGCGGCCACCGCGGCCGCCGACCGCGTCGAAGCCGGACTTGCCGAGCTCGACGCGCAACTTTCGCCCGATGAGCCACCCGACGTCGAGCCCGAGCCCGTCTCGGAACCCGAGGTCGAGGCGACCGCCGCAGTCGCGGAGGCCGCTGCGGCGTCCTCCGCCGAGCCTGCGACCCGCCCGGCGTTCACGCTGTTCCGGCGTGCAGGCGCGGGCGCGTCCAAGACGGACAAGGCCGCGTCGGGATCCAACGGCCACGCCGCGGCGGAAACCGACGCAGAGGGCACGAACGGATCGGCTGCGACCCATGGCGAGCCGGACGGCGACGACGCCGAGCCGTTTGTGAAGCCCAAGGATGGCTTCCACCTCAGCGACCTTGCCGACTTCGCGGTCACCCAGCGGCCGGCACCCGCGACCTTGGACGGCGAAACCACCGCCCTGTCTGAGCCCGACAACACCTTTGACATGATCGACACCGCCGACTCGGCGTCGTCACCCGACTCCACGGCCCCGGAGACCGAGGTGACGTCCGTTCCGACCATTCCGGACGCGCCGGGCGGCGCGGCCGCGCGTGGGTGGCGCCTTCGCGATGATGACGCCGACCAGGCGCACGATCTGACGTCGGACACGGACTCCGAGGACAGTCGATTCCAGACCGACCCGGAGGTGGTCGAGGCTCGCCTCGAGATCAACGATCGCCTCCGCCGCCGGCGCTGCGACGAGGCGGCGGCACTGCTGCAGCGACTTGCGAACGATGTCGGCGGTCGCGCCCTCGCCGAGCTGGCCCTCGATGCCGGTGATCGATGCCGCGCGCTTGGCAAGGGGAATGCCGCCCTGAGCTGTTATCTCGCAGCGTCGCGCGCGGATCCGGTCCACGAAACCCCGCTACTCCGTCTTGCCGACATCTGCATCGATGATCACGATATCGATCTCGCAGTGTCGTACCTCGAGCGGGTGACGCGACTTCGCAGGTTGCGCAATGACGACAAGGGCGCTCTCAAGCTCTACCGCAAGATCGTGACCATTGCCCCGTATCGAGATGACATTCTCGCGATGTTGATGCGCGCCCAGGCCAACGGCCGCTTCGACGAATAAACGGTTCATGGGCAACGTCCGGTCACACGGCACGTGGCCAAGCTCGTCCGCTGTGCGATGCGTTTGTTACCGAAAGGCGATGAACCGCAGGGCAGATTCGATCCACACTCGGGTGCGGCCGTCATCCGGCCCAGCATCGCTGTGCTGGATGCAGCGTAGCCGCAACAGCGTGACCGACACCAACTGAGAACAACCGAGGAGAACAGGTGGCCATCCAGGCGAACAAACCGAACAGCCGAATCTTCTTGCTTCTTGGAGTCGTGCTGGCGGCGGCGGCGGCGGTTGCCGTGCTGCTCCTGGTGCGCTCGAATGCACCTGCGAATGAAGTCAGCGTTGTCGTATCCGACACCAGCATTCCCGCCGGAACCACGCTGACACCCGCCATGGTCCAGGTGGCCCAGGTTCCGCTCACGGCGAAGCCAGGTGACGCCTACACCGATCCAGTGGCCGTCGTCGGCAAGGTCACGCAGGTGGCACTTGCGAACAACACGCCGCTGGTTCCGGGCTTCTTCTCGACTCCCGCGCTGTCGATCACGTCGAGTGGCACCGGTTCGGCCGCGGTCTCCGTGGAGACGCAGATCACCAAGGGCTACGTCGCCCTGGCGATCCCGACCAATGCTTCGGTTCCGACTTCCCTGACCACCCTGCAGCAGAACAACTTCAGCGGTCCACTCGTGTCGGATGCCTTCTACATCCTTCCGGGAGACCACATCGACATGCTCGTGCAGTCGACGAACGGAACGCAGGGTTTGCGCTACACCTTCCAGGACCTCATCGTGCTTCGGGTTGGTAATGCGGGCAGCACCACGACCGGCGCTGCGGACGTGCTCCTCGTCGAGGTACCTCGCGCCGAGGCACCGCTGCTCTCCGGCCTCGTGGTCGGTGACGGGCACGAGTTCATCGTCAAGTACGTCCTTCGGCCCGAGTCCGAGTGGGGCAAGTTGACAGCGACCGGTTACACGCCGAACTACGAGCCGGCGGGCACGATCAGCGTCCCATCGGTGAAGCAGACCATCGTGACCCCGAGCACGCTGGACAGTCTCTTCGGCGGCTGACACCAATGACGCCAGCCGCAGTTGTCGCAGCGGCCCTGGCCGCGTCGGCAGTTCTTTCGATCTTCGCCTTCCTCCTCAGCCGCGGGCAGAACCAGGCTGGGGAGATGGCGCGGCGCCTCAACCAGTACGGCGGCGACACGGTGGCCGTCACCGCCCCGCCCCGGGTGAAGACGGGCAATGCGCTGCGCGATCTGCTCGACGCGCTTACCAGCGGCCTCAACCCGCTGCTCTCGCGCACCTCGCACACGGGAAAGCTCGCGGACGACCTGCAGAAGGCCGACCTCAAGCTGAAGTCGTCGGAGTGGTTGCTCGCCGTGGTCGGCCTCGGCATCCTGGTCGGGCTGCTGGTCGCGTTCCGGTACGGATCGGCGATAGCGTTCGTCCCCTGCCCGATCATCGTCTACTTTCTGAGCGGCTTCTTCCTCAAGTTCCGTCAGAAGCGACGCACGCGCGCGTTCAACAATCAGCTCGGCGACACGCTGATGCTGCTGAGCAACGCGCTGAAAGCCGGCCACTCCTTTGCGCAGGCGCTTGCGTCGGTCGCGAAGAACGCCAACCCCCCGATCTCGGAAGAGTTCGCGCGCGCAACTCGTGAGATCGCGCTCGGCATCAATGTCGACGAAGCGCTCAACCACATGGTCGTGCGCAACAAGTCCGAGGACTTCGACCTCATGGTCACCGCCGTGCAGATCCAGCGCGTTGTCGGCGGCAACCTGGCCGAGATCCTCGACACCATCGCGTTCACCATCCGCGAGCGCGTGCGCATCCAGGGTGAGATCCGGACACTGACCGCGCAGGCACGCGCGTCGGGTTGGATCATCACCATCCTCCCGATCGCGCTCGCAGGGTTTCTCGCGCTGATCTCCCCGTCGTATTTCGATCCGATGATCACTGATCCGCTCGGACACATCATGCTCGGCATGGCGATCTTCTCGATCGCGGTCGGCGCGGTCGCGATCCAGAAGATCGTAAAGATCGAGGTGTGACGTGAGTCTTCTAGCCATCGGTCTGGCCGCCGCTCTCGGCGGCGGTATTCTGCTCATCGCGTTCGGCCTGGCGATGTCGGTGTCTCCTCGGCAGGGCGACCTGCTCGAGGCGCGACTCGCGCAGTTCGCCGAGGCCGGGCGCGCGCCGGCGACCCTCGCAGAAGTCGAGATGTCGCTGCCGCTCTTCGATCGGGTGGTGCGCCCATTCCTTGACAAGATCGGCAATCGCCTGAATCGCAACGCGGGTCAGGGCAGCACCGATGCTCTGCAGGAGAAACTGAACCTGGCGGGACGCCCGTGGGGGCTCAATGCGTCGGGATTCCTTGCGCTGCGGCTCCTCTCCATGCTGCTCTTCACCGCACTCGGTCTCGCACTCGCGCTCTTCGGCGCACTGGCAATGCCACTCTTCGCGGTCGTTCCTCTGGGCGGCCTGATCCTCGGCTACCTTGCGCCGCAGATGGTTGTGGCCCGGCGTATCAAGAAGCGTCAGAAGGAGATACTGCTCGCACTTCCGAGCGCGCTCGATCTGCTCACCATCTCGGTCGAAGCCGGCCTCAGCTTCGATGCAGCCCTCACGAGGGTGGTCGACAAGTACAACAACGAATTCTCGCATGAGCTCACGATCATGCTCAACGAGGTGCGACTCGGTCGACCGCGTCTCGAGGCGCTCGACGACGTCGGGCGGCGCTGCAAGGTCGAAGAGCTGAGCAACTTCATCCAGGCGATCATCCAGTCCGAGCAGCTCGGCGTCGGCGTGGCGAACGTCCTCCGCATCCAGTCTGAGGAGATCCGCCGCAAGCGCCGTCAACGCGCCGAGGAGCAGGGCCAGAAAGCGCCGCTCAAGATGCTCTTCCCCATGGTCGGGTGCATCTTCCCGACGCTGTTCATCGTCCTGCTCGGCCCGGCGGTGATCGAGGTCGCCCACCAGTTCGGTTCCGGCGGCTGAGTCCGATCCCTCAGGACAGCTGGCGAAGCACGCGCTCGAGCTGACGCCGGCGGGCGATGCGCCACCGCGACCGGAGCGCGGGCACCGATCGATACACGTCTGGCGCGGCGGCGTCCTCTCGCATGGATGCGCGCAGCATCGTGGCCACGGTGTCCCTGAGCTCCACGAGCCGGAGCGCGCGGGCGACTTCCAGCGCCGCTGAGATGCGCGCTTCCTCTCCAGAGCGCATCCAGTCCTCGAGCGCGTCGACGAGACCCTCACGTCCGTCGCCGATCACGATTCGCGCGTACTCGGTGAGCTGGTCGGTCAACGCAGCCACGTTGGACTCGAACCGCCGCTCCATGTAGGCGAGGATCGCGTCGCGCGCACTCTGATGGGCGAGCACCGCGATCAGTCCTGGCGCGGTCCGGCCGATCAGCAGCTTCTCGAAGGGCGAGACCTCGAGATACCCGATGTGCTGTCCGGCGCTCGACACCAGCCAGGGGCTGCCATCACCGCGATAGAGGCAGAGGTTGTCGGGCAGGCCAGGATGCTGCCAGCCGTAGAGGCCGCCGGTCGCCTCCTGGAGCACGGTGACGCTCTCACGGCTCAGCGCGTACCGCACCAGGCTTCCGGCCGACGTGATGCTTTTCGCCTGCTGGAATCGCGCCAGGCTCTCAACGGTGGCCTGTCCCTCCGGATCCATCTCGCCGGACGGCACCGTCAGCACCGCCGTGGTGCACTGGACCAGGGCGCACTCGAGCAGCCCGGTGTAGTCGGGGCCCGTGGGCTCGTCGAGCAGATCGTAGGTCTTGCGCGCCGAGACATCGCTGCGGGAGGTGCGCAGGAGTGGTTGCACAGAGCAATTCTGTAACGAAATCCCTGGTTCCCGCGTGACGATCGCGTGTTACGGTCACGGGGTGGGTGCGATAGCCACGTCTATCGACAGCACTCCTGGCCAGGTTTTTGCAGACGCGCTGCTGGTCGTTGCCGTGGCAGTGAACGCGTATCTGGGTTGGAGTCACGGACTGATCCGCCGCCTCTTCACCGCGGTGGGCGTCTTTCTCGCGTGCTTTGCCGCGTCCAACCTGGGCAATGCGATTGCGGCGCTGATCCACGCTCACAACCAGGAGGCCAACGCCTGGTCGTTCGTGGCCGTGTTCCTGTTCGTGATCATCGTGGTCGAGGTGCTGGGCACGCTGCTGAACGAACGCCTGCAGAAGATCGTCGTCGCCGCGTTCGACCGGATCGGTGGGGTATTGGCGGGTGCTGTGATCGGCGTCGCCGAAGTGCTCATCCTCTTCCTGGTGGCGATCTCGGTGAGCGGTACGGCCGGAGTGGTGCACACGACCATGTCACAGGACATACATGCCGCCACCCTGAGCGGTCAGGCGGTTCGACTCGAGCCGACCGTGCGAACCCTGTTCTCGCCGGTGCTGCCGTCCGACCTCGGGACCCATTTCGCCCAGAACGCGGTGGTGGTCACTCCCCCCGTCTGACCACCGGCGTCTCAGCGGGCGGAGCCGACGTCCGCCGGGAAGAAGGTCTTGACCACCGAACCGAGGCCGACGAGATTGAACGGCTTGGTGATCAGGTGGTTCGCGCCGGCCACCCGTGCCCGCTCGATGTCGTCATCGCTCGAGAGCGCGCTGAACATCACGATCGGCACCTCTGCGGTGGGCGTGTTGCTGCGAATGCGTTTGCAGGTCTCGATGCCGTCCATGCCCGGCATCATGATGTCCAGGATCACGAGGTCGGGAGCGCGTGCCTCCACCTGCGCGAGGCCGTCCTCGCCATTCTCGGCCGTGGAGACGTCGTAGCCCTCGATCCCGAGATACATCGCGACGATGTGCAGGAGCCTGGGATCGTCGTCGACGATGAGAATGCTTCCCCGGGTCATGACTACGCCCCCGCTCCACCCTGGGGCGTGGTCAGGCGACCCTCTGCCATGTAGTGCGAGAGATCGCGCTCGTGCCCAAGGCCACGTTCGATCGAATCGAGCACGCGCTGGTAGAACTCTTCGCGCTCCTTTCGATCTTGCTCCGGCGGGACCGTCTCGCCGCGAACACGATGCTGGATCCACGGTGGCACGAGCTGCTCCACCGTGTTCCCGCCGACCTTGACGGTAATCATGGTGTCGTCGAGCTCCTCGACCACGACGCTCACGCGATGGGCGATGCCGACGTGGCTGTCCAGCCGCCAGGAGCGCTCCCAGGCGCGCTGCCTGCCGATGCCCACGAAGATCAGCGTCACCGGGTCGGCGACCAGCTGACCGCCCGTGCCCGACGAGAGCTCCTTGAGCAGGAGGCGCCAGACATCGCCGTCAATCTGCCGTGACACCCAGCCGACCAGTGATGGGGCGCGATTGTCGAGGTCTGGCAGGGAGACCGCGAGCGAACTGTCGAGGCTCGGCAGCGCACTGACGACGCCCGCGTGACGCCTGCAGTACACGCGATCCTCGATCGTGACCCGATGCTCGATGCACCAGGCGGTGCGACACTCGCGACCGCGGCGATCGACGTACTCGCACGGGGCGCCCTCCGTCGAGGTGCATCCCGCCTGCGTGCAGGGATGCGTGGGCGCGGTGGGCATCACCTGATCCACATTAGCATCGGCCGGCTGTGCGCGAACCTTTGCCATCTACCACACCAGCGGGATGAGCCGTCGCGTTCGCAGCGCATAAGGCCTGTATTCGGGGAAGATTCGGGCGAGCAAGCCCTCCTCGAAACGAGCTCGGAGCATCTGCACCGCGACAAACGGCACCAGTGTCAACGTGGCCCACAGCCCGGGTCGCGCAAGGACCAGGGCGAGGGCGGCGAGAATCTCGGCGGCGTAGAGCGGATGCCGGATAAGCCGATACGGTCCACTCGTGACCAGGCGGCGGGCCTCCGGAATGATGCTCAGGCTGCGGCGTAGGAACAGCAGGCCACAGACGCCGAGAGCGAACGCTCCGAGCGCCAGCGGAGCGGCGAGATCGCGGATGAAGGCCGGCGGGGTCAGCAGCTCCGGGTTCGGGAAGGCTCCGACCACGAGGAGCATCGTCGTGCCCACGAGTCCCGCCGCCCGCGCAATCGCGCGACCGTCGCGGGCGCGAGGTCTCGGCCGGACGAGGTAGATCCCGACCGGGATGACACAGAAGAGCAGGTAGACGCCGGTGGTGAGCGGTCCGGCGAGCACGTCGCCGGCTCCCGCGTGCACGGGGAGCGCGCGCACCTGCGCAACGAGATTCAGAAACACGCGCCATCCCAGCAGCGCGAAGAGCACCGCTGGAAGTGAACGCCCGAAGATCAGGAATCGGAGTTCTTCGACGCGACGTTCCAGGTCGCCACGGCGTGCTGGAATCGCGACCGCCTCGGCCATGGCCCGAGTCTAGGTCAGGCGAATTCAGAGCGACGCTCTCGTAGCGCGGTTGTCATCGAATCACCACGATTTCTCGTTGCCGGCGCACCGTCCGGCTCGTGTCCGATCCTTCGTTACCAATATTTAGCACGCAGGCCATTCCGTTGCAGCAGCAGGGGTCCACACTCGCAGCAGTCGGGTCCGAGCAATCGTCTTGGTCTCGAAAATACAACCCGAAAGGAGGTGAAAACGGAATGGATATGCTGAGCACCCTGTACCTTCGCGCAACAGAGTTCATCGCTCGTAAGCGTGAGGAGGCTGAGGAAGGCCAGGGCATGGTTGAGTATGCGCTCATCCTCGTCCTTATCGCCATCGTCGTTATCGTTATCCTGCAAGTCGTCGGCAAGCAGGTCAACAACGTGTTCTCGAACATCAGCAACGGCCTGGCCTCGTAGCTTTTACAAGCAACCAGGACAGTCAAGAGGAGCCGGCCATCGGGTCGGCTCCTCTTTTTATTGTGCGTGAACGCCGTGTCGCATCGCTGTGCACGGCATCCACCCTTCGACAATTCGCCGTACCATTCGGTCGATGCACTGGGCACGCGGGGGGAGACGGTGATCCGCGTACTCATCGCGGACGAGATCGCACGCATCGTCGGCGACCTCGAGAAGCTCGAGCCGTACAGCGATATCGTCGACGTGTGCGGTGTGGCACACCAGGCTTCCACGGTCGTGGAGGAAGTCCGGCTGCGACAGCCCGACGTTCTCGTGCTGCACGAGGGTTTCGCGGACCGGCCCCCTGTCGACTTCGTCGCGCACCTCGGCGCGGTGTCGCCTGCAACCCGGGTGTTGCTGATGACTTCAGACCAGGCCCCGGTCGTGGCGGGCAGCTGGACCGCGGCAGCCGTGAGCGCGTCAGCCGGAGGTGCGGAGCTCCTCCAGGCCATCCAGATCGCCGCCGGGGTCCTCCCACCGAGTGGTGGACGCGATGTAGCGCAACCTGAGCGTGAGGACGCCGGCGTGGAGCCGGGGCGGCCCCGCATGCGAGCGCCGCGCGGCCGGGCAACGGTGGTGGTCACGTTCTCCGGAAAGGGCGGGACCGGCACGTCGATGGTCGCCACCAACCTCGCCGTCACCCTCGCCGGCGGTGACAGAGGTCGGGCGGCCCTGGTGGACATCGATCTCCAGTTCGGTGATGCCGCCGCGATGCTCCACGTGGAGAACCACCTGCTTTCGCTCGCGGACCTGGCGGCGCATGGCGACGACATCGACAGCGCGCTGCTCGACGACGTCCTCGCCACGGGTCCCGCCGAGGTCAGAATCCTTCGAGCCCCCTCGAGCCCGGAGCTCGGCGAAACGGTTGCCGCCGCCACTCTCCGCTCGATCGTGAGGGCGACCGCGAGAGCGCACGCGTTCGTCGTCGTCGACACGCCCTCCCATATCGACGAGCGCGTGCTCGAGGTTTTCGAGCTGGCCGACCGCGTTCTGCTGGTAACCAGTTACAACCTCAGCGCCGTCCGAGGCACCAAGGCGACACTGCTGCTGCTGGAGGCGCTTGGGGTCGCCCCGGACCGCGTCGACGTGGTCCTGAACCACACGCGCGCACGCACCAACTATCGCCGCGAGGACATCGACGAGATCCTCGGCAGGCTCAGCCTCGTCGATCCTCCCAACGACCCGAGGGTCGACGCCTCGCTCGACTCGGGGACGCCGATCGTCCTCGCTCAGCCGCGTTCGGATCTCGCGCGCCGGCTTTCCGCCCTCGCCGACCTGATCGCCGTCCCCGCCCCCACCGTGGAGGAGGCCGAAGCCGAGCTGCCCACGCCCGCGCCGCCCGTGTACCGCCGGCGATTCAGCCTGGGCCGGAGGTAAGGTGACGGCGTGATTCGCGTGCTCATCGCCGACGGTAGCGAGCGGATTCGAGCCAACCTGGTCCGCCGTCTCGCCGCTGAGGAGGACATCATCGTCTGCGGCACCGCCGAAGATGGTGAGCACGCACTCCAGGAGGCGTTACACCTGGTCCCGGACATCGCGGTGCTCGATGCCGGGCTCTCGGGGCTCGACGGGGTGCAGGCGACCGAGATGCTCGCGGAGTACGCGCCTCAGGCAGGCGTGATCCTGATGTCGATGGAGAGTGGGAGCGAGCTCTTCCGACGAGCCATGCTCGCCGGAGCGCGAGAGGTGCTCCAGAAGCCGTTTGCCGGGGACGACCTGGTCGCGGCGATCCATCGGGTGCACGCGTTCCAAGCGCGCAAACGCGCCGCGCAGGCCGTCCGCGAACCCGCGAACGGTGCGCCTCCGGCGGGCGACGGAGCGCGCCGGCGGGATGGAAAGATGATCACGATCGTCTCGGGAAAGGGAGGCGTGGGCAAATCGATCATCGCCACCAACCTGGCGCTGGTGCTCAACCGGCCGCACCCGGGGAGCGTCGTGCTCGTCGACCTGTCGCTGCAGTTCGGCGACGTCGCGGCGCTGCTGGCGATGACTCCCGACGGGTCGATCGCCGAGTTCGCGGCCAGCGATGCCGGGATGGCCGACCGTCACGTCATCCAGCAGGCGCTCACGCTGGGTCCACAGGGTCTGACGGTACTGGCGGCGCCCCCGAGCCCCGAGCTCGCCGACTACGTCACCACCGCCCATCTGCGCGCAGTGGTGGCCGAGCTCCGCTCCAGCTTCGAGCTCGTGGTGGCCGACACGACCTCACAGCTCTCGGAGATCACCCTCGAAGCACTCGAGAACTCCGATCACATCGTCCTCGTGACCGACTTCAGCGTGACCTCGGTGAAGAACACACGGCTGATCATGTCCGTGATCGGCGTGCTCCAGGTCGATCCCGAACGCATCGTGGTGGTCGCCAACCACAGAGATGCCCCGCTTGCGGGCGGGATGGATCGCGCGCGAATCGAGGACTTTCTCCGCCATCCGGTCGCGGCTGAGATTCCTCACGATGCCACGGCCATCGGCGGCTCGGTGAGCTCGGGTGTTCCGGTGGTCATGGGCGGCCATTCCTCCCCGGCGACCGCCGCCCTCGAGCGCCTTGCGTCCGCGCTCACCGGCGCAGCCGGCGTGGAATCCTCCGCCGAGCAACCCGGCAAGAAACGCAGCCGGCGGAGGCTCGGCTTCGCCCGGGACTGACCAGCTCAGCGGCCGAAGATCCGCCGCTTCCGCTTGTCGTCCGGCTTGCCCGCCCCGACCCCTGCGCCGACCGGCTGACCACTGCTCGGGATCAGCGCCCCGGCCAGCTCGCGCATCGACCTGCTGATATCCGACTCGGGGCTCGATGTCACGAACGGGATCCCGCGGTTGATCGAGTCGCCCACCACGCGCGGATCGTAGGGAATCTGGGCGCCGACGCTGTGGCGGAGGTTCTGCTCGATCGAATCCTTGTTGAAATCGGAATGCGAATCGCTGCGGTCGACGACGAGAAGCACTGCGCTGGGATCGACGGTGAGTGACTCGAGCACCTTAAGGGCGAGCTTCGCGTCCTTGATCGCCGGGATCGTGAGCGCGGTCACCACGAGGACATGCTGCGCCGACTCGATGACCTCGAGGTTGAAGTCGGCCAGGTGGCACGACGTGTCGACGACCACATAGTCGAACGTCTTCCGTAGCTCCGCCATCACCATGCGAACGTGGTCGCTGGTGATCAGGTCGGCGAGCTCGGGGCTTATCGGTGCGAGAAGCACGCGGACCCCGTTGGGCCCCTGCGCCATGACCTCGTTGAGCATCTCGGGTTCGAGGGTCTCGGACTCGACGATATCGGTGATGCTCCTGCTGTGATCGAGGTTGAGCATCACCCCGATGTCCCCAAACTGCAGATCGAGATCGACCAGCGCCACGCGTGATTCCGTTTCGACGGCCAGCGCCACCGACAGGTTGGTCGCCAGGAGCGTCTTGCCCACCCCTCCCTTGCCGGAGAACAGCACGATGACCTCGCCGAGCGCCGCCGGACGCGGAGCTCCGCTGCCGTCTGGCGCGGCCGCCTTCGCGAAGGTGCCCTTCTTCTCCTCGAGCTGGTGGACGCGCCGGATGGCCGCGACCAGCTCGTCGTGACTGAAGGGTTTGATCAGGTACTCGCGCGCCCCCGCCTGCATGGCGCGGCGGAGATAGTCACGCTCGCCCTGGACCGACATGATGATCACGGGCGAAGCGGGCAGCTCCTGGGCGAGCCGCTCGGTGAGTTGGATCCCATCCATGATCGGCATGTTCACGTCGGTGAGAACGATGTCCGGCAGCAGCCGGTGCGCCTCTTCGAGACCCTGTTTGCCGTCGCCGGCGGTGCCGATGACCTCGATGTCCTCTTCGAACCCCAGCAGCTTGCGCAGGTTGTCCCGAGTGCTCGCGATGTCGTCGACGATGAGGAGCCGGATCAAGTCGATCGGTACCTCAACCCACCGTCAGTCGCGCTGCCTGCACCGGGTCGACCGGTATGCCGGGGCCCATGGTCGCAGCGACCGTGACGGTCTTCACGTAGGTGCCCTTGGCACCGGATGGCTTGGCTCGAACGATCGCATCCATCAAAGCGGCGAAATTGTCGCGCAGTTTGTCGTCGTCGAACGATGCTTTACCGATTGCGGTATGGATGATGCCCGTTCTGTCATTGCGGAACTCGACCCGTCCACCCTGGACGTCCTGGATCGCCTTGGCGATATCGAAGGTCACCGTACCCGCCTTGGGGTTGGGCATGAGCCCGCGCGGTCCGAGAATCTTGCCGAGCCGTCCGACCATGCCCATCACCTCGGGTGTGGCGAGCGCGACGTCAAAGTCGATCACGCCCTCCTGCACCTTCTTCACCAGGTCCTCGCCCCCCACCACGTCGGCTCCGGCCTCGACGGCCTCGCGCAGCTTCTCGCCGGTGGCGAAGACCGCGATCCGCCTGGTCTTCCCGGTGCCATGCGGCAGGGTGACGGTGCTCCGCACCACCTGGTCGGCGTGGCGCGGATCGATCCCGAGTCGGACGTGCGCCTCGATCGATGAATCGAAGGCGGTGACCGCCGTCTGGCGGACGAGGCTCATCGCCTCGGCGGGGGGATAGAACTTTCCCGCCTCGATCGCGCTCGCGGCCTGACGGTACTTCTTGCCGTGTTGTGCTGGCATTTCACTCTCTCCGTGGTGTTGGCGGACGCGCTTGACACGCCCTCCCACTCAGTGGCTCAGTTGACGTTGAGACCCATGGATCGGGCTGTGCCCTCGATGATCCTCGTCGCGTGTTCGAGATCGTGGGCGTTGAGGTCGGCTTGCTTGAGCTCGGCGATCTCACGCACCTGCTGCCTGGAGAGGGAGCCGACCTTGTCGCGGTTCGGGTTACCCGACCCCTTCTCGACGCCCGCGGCCTTCTTGAGCAGTTCCGAGGCCGGTGGCGTCTTGGTGATGAACGTGAACGTCCTGTCCTCGTACACCGTGATCTGGGCCGGGATCACTCCCGTCTGATTGGCGGTGCGCTCGTTGTACGCCTTGCAGAACTCCATGATGTTGAGCCCGTGCGGACCCAGGGCGGTGCCGACCGGGGGAGCGGGAGTCGCTTTGCCCGCCTGGAGTTGCAGCTTGATGACCGTCTTGATCTTCTTCTTGCTCATCGGTTTCCTTGACGTCGGGTCCTAGCGGAGCCGCTCGACCTGGAGCAGGTCGAGCTCAACCGGGGTCTCGCGCCCGAACATGTTGACGAGCACCTTGAGCTTGCCTTTCTCGACATTGATCTCGGTCACCTTGCCGTGGAAGTCGGTGAAGGGTCCGTCGATGACGCGAACGTTCTCCCCGACCTCGTATTCGACATTGACCTTGGTCGGGGCCTCAGCCTTCACCTGCTTCTGGATGCCGCGAATCTCGTGCTCCTGCAACGGAACGGGCTTGTTGCCCGAGCCGACGAAGGAGGTCACGCCCGGAGTGTTGCGGACCACGTACCAGGACTCGTCCGACATGACCATGTTGACGAGGATGTAACCCGGAAAGATCCGCTTGCTCACCTTGCGGCGCTGACCATCCTTGATCTCCATGACCTCCTCGGTCGGCACCAGGACGTCGAAGATCTGATCGTGCATGTCCATCGACTCGACGCGCTTGAGGAGGTTCGCGCGGACCTTCTCCTCGTGGCCGGAATACGCGTGTACCACGTACCAGCGGGCGTCTTTAGCGGAAACGGCGTTGCTCACGGCGATGTCCATTCTCCCACGACGGTTACGGAGACACCGTTGGTGCCACTGTCGCGGCTGGTGCGGTGGTCGGCGCTGCGGTCGCCGCAGCCGCCTGCTGTGTGACCGCCTGCTGGACACCCAGGCTCAGCAGGTAATCCGCTGCCCCAACCAGAACGGCGAACAGGATGACGGTCGCAATCACGATGCCGGTCATGCGCACCAATTCGTCGCGTGCCGGCCAGACGACCTTCTTCAGTTCTTCCCAGACGCCGCGCAGGTAGCCGACCGGACCTCCCCTTCCCGCGGTCGCGGCTGGGAGGGCCGGACGCGGCGGCCTCGGGCCGCCAGGGGCGCTTCGAGCCTTGGCCATTGACGGTGATCTCTCCTGCTGTTGGTGCCGGGGCGGGCACGGCTGGGTGGGTGGTGGCAGGGGCGGCACGACTCGAACGCGCGACCCTCGGTTTTGGAGACCGATGCTCTACCAGCTGAGCTACGCCCCTTCGGTCACTTGGTTTCGCGATGCTGCCTGTGCACGCGGCAACGCCTGCAGAACTTCCGCAACTCCAGCCGATCCGGGTCGTTACGCCTGTTCTTGACCGTCGTGTAATTGCGTTCCTTGCACTCGTTGCACTGCAACGTGATGATCGCGGAACCGCCCTTGGCCGTGGCCACGTGTCAATTG
>JBAPOS010000034.1:0-3368 GCA_049279755.1 Candidatus Dormiibacterota bacterium
TGGGTAGAATAACGCCATGCAGACGGGATCCAACGCCGTTGCGACCGACCTCGAGGTCCGCCCATTTCGTGAGGAGGACTGGCCCGAAGTTCGCGTGATCTACGCCGAGGGGATCGCGACCGGGAACGCCACCTTCGAGACTGAGGTGCCGGAGTTCGAGCGCTGGGCCGCCGCGCATCCACCCGAACACCGCTTTGTGGCGACTCGGGATGGGGCAATCTTCGGCTGGGTCGCTGCCTCCCCCGTTTCGGACCGCTGCGCGTACGCGGGTGTGCTCGAGCACAGCGTGTATGTGTCGGCAGGAATGCGTGGCCAGGGAGTCGGTCGCCGCCTCCTGGAATCGCTCATCGCGCACGCAGACGCCGGCGACATCTGGACGATTCAGAGCGGGATCTTCCCCGAGAACGTTGCCAGCATCGAGCTGCATCGGCGTTGCGGGTTTCGGGTGGTCGGGACCCGCGAGCGGCTGGGACAGCTCAACGGGATGTGGCGCGACGTGGTCCTCATGGAGCGACGCAAACCGTGAGCGCAGCGTCCGCGACCAGGTCCACGGTTGCGCCGGTGCGCGTCAAGGGATGCTGTCAACCGGTTGCTCCACCGTTGCCGGATGCGAGGGCCGAGGACCTCGCCACCCTGTACAAAGCGCTCGGCGATCCCACGCGAATCCAGATCCTGCACATTCTCGCGACGGCAAGCGAGCCCGTCTGCGTCTGCGACTTCACCGCTGCGTTCGACCTCGGACAGCCGACCATCAGCCACCACCTCGCCACGCTGCGAGAGGCCGGCATCGTCACCAGCTTCAAGCGCGGCATCTGGGCGTTCTACCGCCTCAACCCCGCGATGTCCGAGCAGGCGCGCGCGGCGGTTGGGCAGGTGAGCTAGCGCCTACGTACTAGCCGATGCTCGTTTGTGCTGCGTACCTTGCATTGATGAGCGTTGCCACACCGGACGTCGCAACTGAGTAGGTCTTGTGAGCGCCCAACTCGGTCGCAATCAAGATGCCGGCCGGCGTCCAGAGCGTCGGGCTCAGGTTGCTGGCACCGGTGACAGTCACAACATGGCCACTCGCGAGATCCAGCAGGACGAGCCGAGCACCCGATGAAGTGGGGCACAAGATGGAGAGCGCTGCGAAGCCGGCATCGGGTGAAAGCGCCACCCCTCCATTGAGGCATCGCCGTGATGTCAACCCCGGGACGCTGTAGTTGGTCTGCGTGCCGTCGGGTGCGATGACTCGAATCGCTGCTGACGAACCATCAAGTGAACAGACAATTGTTCCGTTGTCGACGATGTCTTCGAAATTGCAGTCCGTTCCGATGCGACCTGCGAGACCCGTGGCCGCGCCAGTCGCAGGATTCATGAGGATGGCCGGTGAGATCGCCAATGTCGAGGGGTCGGCGGGACCGCCGCACGCATTGTCGCCCTGCGCCACGATGCCGGCCGTCGTCCACGCCACAAGACTGACCTGCGTGACCCCTGCGCCGAAGGACGCACTCCCGATCTTCCTGGCTCCGCTGCCGTCGTCGGTGTAGACGTCGAATGCCGCTCGGGTTGACGATCCGCAGGCCGGAGAATTGGTCTGCACCGCCCAGGCCCACGCCTGACCATCATCGCGTCCAACCACTGACGGAGACCCGGCAACATTCTTCTCGAGTGTTGCGAGGGAGCCATCTGACGATACCGCGACGATTGAAACCGGTCCGCTCGACCCGATCTGCTGGCCGTCGGTTCCAATCATTCGACTGCCAAACGGGCCGGAGATCGACAGTGTCCCGTAACCGCCGATGATGGGCCCCGAGGGAATACGAACAGTCGTCTGTCCGCTAGCCAGCATCAGCACACCCGGATCTGGGTCGCGGTCGGTGAATGCGACCAGGAGCGGCTCGAACGAGGGATGGGTCGGGGTGGGCGAAGGTGTCCCAACGACCGAAGCGCTTGTCGGTGTCGGTGAGGCCGTCGCTGATACCGCCGGTGAGGATCTCGGTGAGGACGTCGCCGTTCCGCAGCCTGCCAGGGCAGCTGCGCCGGCGATCACCAGGGCGGTTCGTTGGATCCTCATCGAGTGGTTCCCTTCATGCTTCGGAGTGTGCCTGCTAAACGACCACTTCGTTGCATAGTTACGCGACTGACGCGTTCGCGAGCCCGGTACCTTCTTTCAGGACCGCTGCACCAGCCGCACGGGGCCTAGACGGGGCGACCCGGATCCTAGTTGTGCGTGAACGGACTGAAGATGCCCGTGAACTGCCAGGCGGATTGCGTAATGCCTGAGCAGCTGTCACTCCCGGCAACACCGGGGCAGCCGCCGTTGTCGCGTTCGAGCGCCCAGAACGACAGCTCGGCGATGCCCTTGTCTCGCGCCCACTCCTGCACATGGTGCGCATCGGCGAGCGTGAAAATCTCGGGAGGGCCGAAGTCGTCGATACCGATCATCTCGGTGATGCCGATCATGTGCCAGAGCGCGACGCTGGACCTGTTCGGGTACAGGTCGTGGAGCGTGCCGAGCAGATGTCCCGCGGCGGTCCTGGTGTCGTTGGCCATCTCGTGCGGCAGGTTGTCGTAGTAATCGAAGGTCATGATGTTGACGATGTCGATCCGCGCGTGATGCAGCACCGCGTTCTGGAGGACGTGCACGCCGGTCGGATCCAGACCGGCGACATTCGTCGGCACCGTATAGACGAACTGAACGAGGCGATGCACGTGCGCCGCCCACTCCTCCACCATCGCAATCGCCCGGTTGCGGCGATCGATGCCCGCGTTGTTGGTCAGCGAGTTGTCCTCGGTGTCCAGGTCCAGGCGCGTGACGTTGTACGTGGTGATCACGTACTCGTACGCAGCGGCGATCGCGGGGACGCTGGCGCAGCTGTCGGCGATCTCCGTGCCGTCGTGGTCGGCGCTGTAGCCGCCGAACGACGGAATGACGTCGCCGCCCGCGGCGCGGATCCTCGCGATGTCAGCGCCGTACGTGGACCACGCGACCGGAGTTGCGGGATCGCCGTTCCACGTGATCGTGCAGGAGCCGGGCGCAGGCGTCTGCAGGAAGGCCAGCGTCAGGTATCTGGCACCCGACTCGTGGGAGAGCTGCCAGGGGCTGTCGGTCGTGTAGGCCTCGAAGTAGGGCGTGAACAGATGCGTCGGCAGGCGGGATCCCGCATCAAAGGCCGCCGCTGCCGGCGTGGCGGGAGCGGCCATGCCGGCGATGGCAAGCGACAGGGCGACGACGAGCCATCCGCGCGACCGCACCACAGGCTGCTGTCTCCTCCCTTGACCAATTAGGAAACCTTACTGCCTGGCGCAGTAGCCTACGCCTTTGCATCGGGGTGCGTCAAGCCGTTTCCGGCCGGAGTCGAGAACCTGGCCGCAGAGGCTCAAGG
>JBAPOS010000035.1:0-2230 GCA_049279755.1 Candidatus Dormiibacterota bacterium
GAACTGGTCGATTCCGCTGCCGAGGACGCTGGAGCAGCTGCGCCGTGATCCGCTACCCCGACGGATCGCCGCGGCCCTCAACAGCCGCGACTGAGCGACTCGTCAGGCTTGGGTGCCGACCTGTCCGGCGGCGACCGACGCTGCGGCGGCACGCGCGGCGGTCACCCCCTGGCTCGGATCGTCACCGATCGGGGCGATTCCGGCGGTGAGCGTCAGATCGAGGGCGAGGCGGCGCATCTGCACGAGCACGCGCTCGGCGAGCGCCTTTCCGGAGGTGATCCCGCCCTCACGAACGAGGACCAGGGCAGTTCCGTCGTCGAGCACGCAGACCGGCTCGTCGGCCCGCGAGTACGCCATCACCAGTGACGCGTAGCCGCCGCGCGCCGCTTGCGGAATCGACGCGTCGACGACGAACGCACAGCAGGCGCCGTCCGATCCGACCTCGCTTGCCTTGCGGTTGAACTCGGTGAGCGTGACCTGCCAGGGCAGCAGCGAGAGCGTGCGCGGCTCGTTCACAGCGGCGATGGCGCCAGGGGCGCGAGATCGGTGCTCATGCGCCGACGAGAAAGATGTGCTCGAGCTCCGCCAGCGCAGCCTGGCGCTCGGGTGCGGGACTGCCGCCTGCATCACGCCAGCGCAGCAACGCCTCGACGGCCTCCACCAGATCCCGAGCTCGAAGCGGCTTGCTCAGAGCCCCGACGCCGGCGGTTGGCGGCCGCCCGTCCCGGATGGCGCCGGTGACGAATGTGATCGCAACCCGCTCGAATGCGGGGTCGTCGAGGATTGCGCGGGCGAGGCGGATGCCATGCATGTCGGGCAGGATGCCGTCGATGAGGATCACCGCGGTGGGGGACTCGCGAAGGACGGCCATGGCCTCCTCACCGCTGCGCACACCGAGCGCCTGATGGCCGCCGCTCTCCAGGGCGTAGGTCAGGAATCCGCGGACGGCGTCATCGTCCTCGACGACGAGAACGGCAGGAACGCCAGTTTCGACCATCGCGCTGGATCATAACCGGCACTCCCGAGGCGCACACCTGATCAGTGCACTCTTTCATCGACCCGTCACGGTCTGCGACCGTCGATGCGCGCAGTCATTGGTGTTGTGATGACAGCCGCACGTGTCCATGGTCTCCAGGAGGATCAGGTCCCCGCCGGGGTAGTGCAGGACCGGTTCGCCGTCCGGGGAGGCGCCGTTGGCCACGCGAGCCCCTTTGACGTACACTGCGCGGCCGTCGCGCATGACCCAGGGGAGCATGTTCGGAGCGCCCGCTCGCACCATGCGCTCGGCCTCCTCGGGTGAGCCGGCTTCGTCGAGCGACCGGTGGCCGACGGAGGTCCGGTAGGACGACGTCGTCATGTCGACGGCAATCCCGGGCGCGTCCCTCAGCAAGCCGTCGATCGCCTCGGGGAGCAGCGGCATGCCGGCCTCGACCAGCCGCCGGGTGAGGGTCCCAGCGGTATCGCCAGGCAGGATCGGGACTCGCGCCTGGGCGAGGATCGGCCCCGAATCCACCTTGGGTGCGGCCTTGTGGATGGAGATGCCGGTGAACGCCGCGCCGTCCGCGATCGCCCAGTAGACCGGCTCGGGTCCCCGGTATGCGGGAAGCAGGCTTGGATGCACGTTGAGCCAGCCGTGCCTCGGGAGCGCAAGCGCTCTCGGCCCCACGATCTGATCGAAACTTGCCATCACCACTGCGTCGAGCCCGAGCTCGTCGAGCTCGAAACGTGAATGCTCGTCGTTGATGCGCCACGCCCGAATCAGCGGGATGCCGAGATGGTCGGCGATCCGGCTCAGCGCGTTGTCGCCGAGGATGGCCGGATGCGCCCCAGGCGACGTGATGATGCCCACCGGCTGCACGTCGAGCTGGAGGAGCCGGAGCAGGAACGCCAGGCTGAAATCGGACGGAAAACCGGCGAACGCCACCCTGGGACCGCTGCCCGGCGTGATCGTGTCCGGTGGAGGCGGCAGGTCGCGATCGGGGATGAACGTGAAGACCTCACGTGCCCAGAGATCCCGGCGGACCGCGTCGAGGTATTCGGAAGAGGTGGCCACGTCAATTGATCCTAACCATGCGAGGGGTCGGATCAACCAGTCCTTCATGAACGAGGGCATCGAGAACCAGGGCGATGTCGGTCGACGGGAGGCCGGCGGCGGGGGCCCCGGCTCGCGTCTGCAGCTCGGCGATGGTCCTGGGCCGAGGCTCGGCGAGCATGGCGCGCAGGACCGCAC
>JBAPOS010000036.1:0-18009 GCA_049279755.1 Candidatus Dormiibacterota bacterium
TGTCAGCAGGGTGCCCACCGCGAACTTCAACGCGTTTTCCGGTACCCGCGCCAGTGGGGCGCGGAGCAGGGCTCCCGCCGACGCCACCACAACGATGGCTGCTCCGGCGGCGATCCCCGCGATGGGAATATTGCCTGCGTTGCCACCGAACGTGAGCACGATGAACACCACCTCAAGGCCCTCGAGCAGCACCCCTTTGAACGAGAGGGTGAACGCATACCAGTCGGCAACCAGCCCAACCCTGTGCGTTGCAGCAGCGCGAGCGGCGGCAAGCTGCGTGCGGAAGATCTCGTCCTCGTTGTGCAGCGCCTTGTAGCCACCGGCGCGAAGAACTGCCTTGCGCAGCCACTGCAAACCGAAGACCAGCAAGAACCCGCCGACGAAGAGGCGGAGTGACTGGATCGGCAGGGCGCCGATGGCCGGCCCCAGGGCGACGACCGCCACCGCAAGCACGGCTACTGCGGATACGAGCCCGATGATCGCGGAGCGCCAGTCCCGGGCCGTACCTGCCGCGAGCACGATGGTTGTTGCCTCAACCGCCTCGACCGCGCACGCAAGGAAGACCGAGGCGAATAGCGCCCAGACGGTCACAACGGAACCGCCTTGGCTGCGGGAGTGCCGGTGCTCATCATCCTGTCTCACCAGCTAGCAGCCCCGTTGCTACGACATCGACCACGCCGGTCTCAGCGGTGGTGATGCCCAGCGGCGTCGGTCCCTCGACCCCGTCCATCGCCGTATCCGGCACGGTTGCGTAGGCGACGCAGCTGTCCGGATCGATGCCGATACCGACGTTGGCACCACGGGGCCATCTCGACGGCGCGAAGATACCGGTGAGGATGCCGGCATCGCAGCGAAACACGTGATCGTATCCGCGACCGCGATATGCAACGTCGATGATCGTCCCGCGGAGGGTGGATTCGTCGAGGCGGTCGGCGGCGACGATGCGGGTTCCCGCGGGCCGCACCAACACGCGCGCGCTCGAACCGACGGAGAGATCGCCGGAATTGCGCGCCCGCAGCCGCAGTCCTTGGACGTCGACGATCACATGCGCGCCGTCGATGGCGACCACGGACCCGGGGAGTTCCCCGGCGGCTCCGGTGAACCGAGCGACAAACAAAGTCGCAGGTCTCGCGTACACGTCTTCAGGCGTCGCGAACTGCACCACCTTGCCTCGATGCAGCACCGCGATATCGTCCGCGAGTGCGAATGCCTCCGCCTGATCATGCGTGATATACACCACCGTGGCGCCACTGTCGCGGGCCAACGTCGCGATCTGCACTCGAAGCCGCTCCCGAAGGTCGGCGTCCAGATTCGACAGCGGCTCGTCGAACAAGAGCAGGCCGGGCCGCGCAACCACGGCGCGAGCCAACCCGACCCGCTGCTGCTCGCCGCCTGATAACTGGTGCGGGTAGCGGTCCGCGAGCGACTCCAAACCCACCTGCTCCAGCGCTTGGAGCGCTCGGCGATGTGCCTCGACGCGCGCCAGATGTCGCCGCCGCAGCGCATATTCCACGTTGCCCGCGGCCGTGAGGTGCGGCCAGAGCGCGTAGTCTTGGAACAGCATCGCGAGATCGCGTCGCTCTGGGGGCAGTTGGCGTCGGCCGTCGTCGACGACGGCGCCTGCGATGCGAATGCTCCCTCCATGGAGTCGTTCGACGCCCGCGATGCAGCGTGCCAGGGTGGTTTTTCCCGAGCCCGACGGGCCGAGAAGCACCAGGAAGCGGCCTGCCGTGATCTCCAGGTTCACGTTATCGAGTGCCGCGTACGATCCGTATCGCTTGATGGCATCAGCCACCGACACGGCGTGTCCGTTGAGCGTTGTGTCGGATGCCTGGATTATGGCCGTCACGCGTTGACCCGTCCGACTCGCTGCCAACCGTGCGGTGCGAAGAGACGGAACAATCCCCATGCGAGACCGACCACGGCGAGCGCCACCAGTACGGAGACGACCTCCATGGCGGTTCCCTGCGAGAACCAGTATCCCTGGAGCACATGCGTGATGGCCACCGAGAGCGGTTCGTGACCTGGCGCGAGGAGCAACTCCGACACCGGCAGCTCAAACAGCGTCGCGCCGAAACACAGGAGCCACGCCGTGATCAGCGGCCGGGCCAGGACCGGAAGCACAGTACGCAGCCACGCCCCCATGGCGGAACTGCCATGCACCCGCCCCGCTTCGGACAGCGAGTCCTGCACCTGGCTTACCGTTCCCACCAGCACCCTGGACGTCGCAGGAAGTGCTGTCGCGACGTACCCCAGGATCAGCAGCGCGGTGGTTCCGTACAGGCGAAGTCCAATGTGGCTAAGGACCGGCTGGTTGTACGTGAAGATGTAGCCGGCGGCGAACACGATGCCGGGAAGCGCCACCGCCGTGAGCAGCAGCAGGTCGAGAAGACGAGCGCTGACGTGAGCCCCGCTACGCGTCAGTAGACGAGCCACCACCGCGCCGAGGACCACCGCTATCGTGGCAGTGATCGCCGCGGCTTGGGCGGAGTACAGCAGCGGTGGGAGGAGCGCATACCTGACGTCACCGTTGGTGAGAACGTCTGAATAGTTGGAAAGCGTGAGTCCGTGGCTGCCGAGCAGCGTCCCAAGGTTGTCGATGAGCGAGGCTGCGACGGCGGCGAATACGGGAACGCCGAGGCCGAGCACCAGTAGGAGTGTCAGGCCGCCCAACGCGCCGCGTCGAGCTCCTGGAGACAGATGAATGCGGCGCGCAGGGCGGCTGCGGCCGCTCAGCACACGATAGCTGCGGCTGCGCAGTGCCCAGCTTTGGGCGAGCAACGCGATCCCAGCGAGGCCCATCAGCACCCAACCCACCGCTGCCGCGACCGGGAACTGAATCGGAAACGCTTCCACTGAGTTGAACAGCGTGTACGTCGCCACGGGGAAATGGGCGTCGTTGGCAAGTGTAGCGGCCACGCCGAAGTCACTCACCGATTCGGCGAAGACGATCGCGAGCGCCGACCAGATGGCGGGCGCGAGCAGCGCGATGACCACGCGGATGGCAGCGATACGGCCCCCTCCGTGCACGCGGACCGCATCCTCGAACTCCTCGCCGAGTCCGCGCAGCGCAGACGAGATCGCGAGGTAGGCAAAGGGCAGGCCCTTCATGGCGAGCACGAAGACCACGCCGAACGGACCGTAGAACAGGGTGCGCACAACGTCCGGATGGATGCCCGACGTGTCGAGCACCCCCTGCGGCTCCAGAAGCCGTTCCCAACCCAGTGCCACCAGGTACGACGGCGCAAGCAGCAGCGCGAACATCGCTCCGCTCCACAGGCGTCGGAATGGGACATCGGTACGAACCACGAGCCATGCGACCGCAAATCCTATGACGGCTGCCGCCACGGCACTTGCGACTCCGACGAAAAGTGAATTGACGATGCCGACCGCCAGCGAATCGGAGAACGCCTGCTGGAACGCCGAGAGCGTGAACCATTCGGGTCCCTGATCGAAGAGCCGTGGTGAGAAGGCGACAATGAGGAACAGCAGCACCGGCAGCGCCAGCAGCGCGACGATGACGACCCAGAAGAGAGCGATTGGCGCTGCCCGGAATCCGGACAGCGCCATCCACATCCGATCTGCGCGACCGCGGAACGGGGCGGTGTCGGGAGCGGCCGCGGCCGTTTCAACGGCCATCAGCCATCCGCTCGCGGCACGCTACGACTTGATGTTCGTGTCGAACCAGTTGTTGACCTCGCTTTCCTTGGGTCCCCAGAAATAGGGGTCGAGCTTCTGGTAGCTCGTGGGAAAGCTCGGAAGCCCCGACAGTGCGGAAACTCCGGGAGCGATCGGCCAGAAGAGCGAATCGCCCGTGGGATCACCAGTCTGCATGACGGCCTGTCCGGCCGATGAGAGTACGTAGTTGACGAACGCCTCAGCTTCAGCCTGGTTGGCGGTCGGCCGATTCTTGTCGATGCCGATGACGCCCGGCAACAGCGTTGACACCGGGAGGTCCACGATCTTGGGCACGTAGGCCGAACTGGGTTGTGCCGCAGCCTTGAGTACTTCACCGGTTGCGGCCGAGCTCTGGATCATCCCGTAGTCGATCTGGCCAGTCTCGAGGGCGTGCAAGGTGTCGCCGTTGGTGGGGAACACGTGCAGTCCGTTCGCCTTGAGCGCGGTCAGGCACCGCTCGCCGGCAGCCACACCGTTCGACTCGCCACCGAGCTGGTTCATCAATCCTGCGATGAACGGGAACGTCGGGCCCGATTGCGAGGGATCGTTCATTCCCACCTTGCCGGTGTACTGCGAGCCCAGCAGGTCGGCATAGCTCGTCGGCACGGCGCTCACCGCGGCGGAGTTGTAGATGACCGAGGCCATGATCGTGGTGCTGACCGGCACGTACGAATGATCTACCGGCACCAGCGACTGACCCGCCGCGTTCAGTTGAACCGCAGGCTCGTAGGTGAGCAGCTGGCCCTGCTGGTCGAGCGCGGCAAACGCGGTGTCGCCGTCGACCCACAGCAGGTCCCAGCTCGGATTGCTCTTTTCGGCCTGCACCTTGGCGAGCAGGGGCCCAGTGCTGTCGTCGTCGAGCTGCACCGGGATGCCCGTCGCCTTCGTGAAGGCCTTCGTCATCGTGCTGTCGTAGCCCTGTGCCGAGTACACGATCAAGGGCACGGGTGGCGATGGCAGCGGGAGCGCCGTCGACGCCGTCCCCTGGCCGCCCGCTGTGGTTGGAGCGGGAGTCGGCTGGGTGCCCGAAGTGACACATGGCCCAGAGGGCCCGGAGCTCGGCGACGTCGTGCCGCCGGTGGCAGCTGCAGCTCCACACCCGGCGAGTAGCGCTGCAGCAACGACCGGAACGCCAAGGCGTCGAACTGGCCGGTGCGGCATCAGTAACCTGGTACTCACCGAGCGGACCTCCCCTAAACAGATGTTGCAATCAATCGAGCGACCTTCCGTCAGACCCCACGCGGAAGGTAAAGGCCGGCGCGTGATGGTCGGGCTATGGGCAGGCTAAGGACCAGTTAAGCCCCGATTTGCAGAGCACGGGCGGCCGTGCATCGCCGGCGGCCACGCGATCACAGTCGTGAGGCGAGGCGCTCCGAGAGTCGCTCGGCAAGCCGCTCAACGTCTGCCGAATCGGTCAGGCTCGGAAGCTGGATCGACGGCGGTTCCTGAGGGTCTGCGGAACGCAGCCGAACGAGTCCGCGGGATAGCGGCTTCAAGGGCACGACGGGTAACGTCGAAGCTCGGCGATGCTTCGTCGGGATCGGTTAGCCAAAACATGAGATCGGGCGGCGCCGCGGGTGATCGCCGGTGAGGCCGGATGTTACGACGTCGGTTGATCCCGATCAAACGATGAGCGCCAGCGCGTTGGGACTTCCCCAGCCGGTCACGGGATCCCAGCCGGGCGATGCCTGATAGCCGGTGCCGCCCCGATCCCTGGGACGCCATCTTGGTAAGCGGGCCGAGCGAACAGCTGACTGAAGCCTCCGCCCGAGGCCTCCGGGATTCCTCCCCGCCTCGCGGGCGAGCTGGACCCTGCTTCCCGAGCACGATCCGTCGAGCGCGTGGTCGACTCTCTGCTGTGCATGTCCTGTCGACCGGGGTCGTCATCGTTGTGGCGGTGGTCGCACTCGCCGCGACGTTGGGCGCGAGCGAAGTTCTTGTGCGGGGGGCTGGCCGCTTGGCGCGCAATCTGGGACTCCTCGGTGGCGCCGTCGGCTTGATCGTCGCGCTCGGAGCAGACTCTCCAGAGATCTCCTCGTCAGTTTCGGCAGTCGCGAGCGGATCAGCGGCGACTGCTGCTGGTGTCGTCTTCGGCTCGAACGTCTTCAACATCGCCGTCCTGCTCGGTGGTGCTGCACTCGCCGCTGGTGAGGTGCGAATCCACCGGTCGGTCGTTGTGGTCGACGCCGGGGTCGCCATCGTTGTGACACTCGCCATGGGCCTGGCCGTACTGGGCGAGATCCCCATCGCCGTGGCATGGAGCTTGATGCTCCTCGTTTTCATCCCGTACGTCACGTTCCTCTTCCTCAGTCCCGCGAGCATCGCGCGACTGCCCCTTCCGAGCCGCATCAGCGCGTTTCTCGTGAGCGCCTCCCGTGAGGCCGGGGTGGAGGGAATGGACATCGAGGCCGAGCTCGAGGATCTTGCCGGTGCCCGGGGGCGGAGCTGGCTGCCGGTGGCGCTCATCGTCCCTGCGCTCGGTGTCATCGTGCTCGGATCCATCGCGCTCGTGGGGAGCGCGATAACCCTCGGACAGCGGTGGGGAGTCGCCAGTGTCATCATCGGTGTCGTAGCGCTTGCGGCCACGACAAGTCTCCCCAATGCCTATGCCGCGGTGCGTCTCGCGACGGACGGTCGAGGCGCTGCTGTGGTCAGCGCAACGTACAACAGCAACACGCTGAATTTGGTTGCAGGGATTGCTGTACCGATCCTGGTGTTTCCCAGCCTTCGCGGAGCAGTTCCAGCGAGTTACGTTGTCTGGCTCCTCGCGATGAGCGGTCTGGCGCTGATCCTCCTCGCGCGAGGCCTCCGCCGCGGCGGTGCCGTGGTGTTGTTGAGCGCATACGCAGCGTTCGTCGTCTACGCCCTCCTTACGCCATAGACCCGTGTGCGGTCGTCGACCTCTCCGGTCGCATCCGGGCTAACCAGCACGTCGAGGCCGTTTTGCTCAGGTCGCTCGCAGCCGTATTCGAACCCCGGGGAGGGCCTGCCCGATTTCACGCCTTCGTCACGCGAGGTTGCATGGGCGTAGGAGGGCTTGTCACACACTATTTCAGCGACTTTCAAGTCGGTTTTGCATCCTGATCTCACATCATCAGTGCTCAGGAGATGCCATGCAAGCCCAGGTTATTCGCTGTCGCGAGTTCGCGTTGACGCGACTGGAAGAGGTGCTCGACGGTTCGGACGAGCGTGGACAGGGGATGGTGGAATACGCCCTTATCCTCGTCCTCATCGCGGTCGTGGTGATTGTCATCCTCACCACCGTGGGCCACCGTGTGAACAACGTGTTCTCCAACATCAGCCACGGACTGAGCACCTAGGAAATTATCAGCTCATTTGCCCGATGCGGGCGTGAGCCGGCGCCGCCTCTCCCGACACAGCCTGTCATGATCGAATCAGCGCAGGTCGAGCCGGCGGAATCCGGCAACCGCGGTCAGCGTCAAGAGGACCCCAACGAAGATCAGCACTCCAACGGACGCGAGGCTGAGACCGTTGGCAAGCTGCTGGTTTCCCACTGACCAGTAGAAGAGCGACGCGTATCGAGCCGGGCGGATCCATCCGATCACTGGCGCGAGCGAGCTCACCAGATACGAGGTCGCAGCCAGCGCCGCGGTGACGCCGAGTGCGGTCCCGCGGCTGCCGGTGATCGACCCGACGGCGACAGCGCACAGCCCGAAGTCGACACCGAGGAGCGCGACCCCAAGGCTCAATCCGGCGAGATGCGTGATCGGGAAGGTGAGATCGAACTGTCTTCCGATGACGACGCACCCCATGGTTGCGATCGCCAGCAGGAACGCCTGCACGCTCAACGCTCCGACCTTTTGCAGCACCACAGCGCGTCGCGATACCGGGAGAGTCGTGGCAAGCGAGAGCGTGCCGTCCTCGTCCTGCCCGGCAACGCAGGACGCACCGTAGCCCACGGTGACGAGCAGCATGATGAGCGGGAGAAAGTTCTCGTAGATGTTGGCGTCGAGCCATCCGCTCGGTGACGTCAGTGAACCCGTCGCCCCGAAGAGTGCGGCGACTGCCGAACCATTCTTCGTGAGCTGATCGAGGCTCGTGGCGCCCTTGAACTGAGGGTACAGCGCCACGATGACCAACGCGTACAGCGCCATCCCGACCACGTAGCTGAGGAGGGCTCGTCGGCGCAAGCGGAGGTCGATGACGGCGATGTCAGCGCGCATCGACGGGCTCATCCATGTGTTGGTCTCGGTAGTAGGTGAGGAAGAGTTCGTCGAGGTCGGCTGGGCGCGCGACCACGTCGAGCGGATCCAGCTCGGCAGCAACACGAAGCACGGGGGCAACAGCACCGCTGAGCGCCAAGGTGATGCGTTTCCCATGGGCGTCGACGACTTGAACGCCCTCGATCGATGCGAAGGGCTTCGGATCGACGTTCCTGGGGAAGGAGAACTCGATGGTCCGCGGCGCCCGCCGTCGCAGTGCCTCGACCGTGTCGGTGACGACGAGCTGCCCGTCCTTGATGATCGCGACGCGGGTCGCGACTCGCTGCACCTCGTCGAGTTCGTGCGACGAGAGGAAGACGGTCGCCCCAGTGCTCACCAGTTCACGCATCAGACGTTCGAACTCGTCCTGCATCAGAGGGTCGAGTCCCGATGTCGGCTCGTCGAGGATCGCCAGCTCAGGTCGATGCATGATGGCGAGCAGGATGCCGATCTTCTGCCGATTGCCCTTGGACAAGGTACGCGTGGGCCGCTCGAGCTCGACCTGGAACCGGTCCATCAGTTCATGGAGGAAGGTTCTGTCCTGCATGCCGCGGACCTTGGCGGCGAAGTCGACGTGCTGCCGCCCGGTCAAACCCGGGTGCAGCGAGAGTTCCCCCGGGAGGTATCCGACGCGTCGATGGATCTCGACAGCGTCGGCGATCGGGTCGAGTCCGAACACCTTTGCGGCGCCCGATGTCGGGTGGGAGAGGCCAGTCAGGAGACGGATCGTCGTGGACTTGCCAGCCCCGTTCGGGCCCAGGAAGCCGAAGACCTCTCCCTCCGTCACCATGAAGTCGACGCCAACGATGCCGCGGTGTGACCCAAAGGTCTTGGTCAGCTTCTCTGCGCTCACCACAACCGTCATGAAGCGGCTCCTTGCGGCGAATCCGGTCTCAGCACCGAAGACTGCGAGTTGCGGGTATCCGCTCGGTCTGATTCGACGCGCGTCTGGTATGCGACCAGGATGTCGCGATGGGTCAGCCATCCAAGGACGGTCGAACCGCCTGGGGCCATGACCGGCAGGGCCGAGGTGCCCCGCTGGACGAACTGCGACAGCGCGGTGTCGAGGGGCGCGTCTGGTGCAACGGCGGTTGCCAGGTGGGCAAGGTCGCCCGCGGTGGTGTCGAACGAGTCGTTACCCAACGTGGTTTCGAGCTCTGCGGCGGTCACCACGCCGCGGTAACCGCCATCAACATCCACCACGGGAAGCGCGGTTACGTCGCGCCGCGCAAACCGGCCGACCATTTCGTCCATGCGTGTCGTGACCAGGAGTGGCTCTGGTACCGGCTGCATGGCATCGCGGACTCGAATCTCTTGCATGAGGTTGGCGCTGCGTGATCGAAGAATGTCGATCCCGCGCCGACGCAGCTTGAGTGAGTAGATGGTGTCTGTGGAGAGCAGATTGCTGAGCCCGGTGGCCGCGACAATCGCGACCATCAGAGGCAGGATGATGGTGTAGTCGCCGGTGAGTTCAAAGATGATGATCACGGCTGTGATCGGCGCTCGTGCTGCCCCTGCGAACACCGCCCCCATACCAACGAGTCCGTATGCCCCGGCGGGCGCAACAGAACTGTGGAACAGCATGCTCGCGACCAGACCAAACGCGGTACCCAGCATCGCGCCCATGAACAGTGATGGAGCAAAGACACCGCCGGATCCACCGATGCCGATCGTCAGGCTGGTGGCGAGCATCTTGCCAACGAGCAACACCAGGAGCAGCCCGAGAACGATCTGTCCGGCGACCGCGTTTTGGAGTACCGGATAGCCGACGCCATACAGCTCGGGGAGCGCCAGCAGCAGGAGTCCGAGGAGGACGCCCCCAGCCACCGGACGCAGCCACTCGGGGCCGTGCCACACGCGATCCAGAAGATCCTCGGTCCCGTACAGGATGCGGATGAATGCAAGCCCGGCAAAGCCACCCAACACCCCGAGGATCGCGTAGAGGCCGAACTCCCAGGTGGATACGATGTGGAACGCGGGCAGCATGAGGAACGCCTGATTGCCGAACGCCGCGCGTCCGATGACGTCGGCGGTCACCGAGGCGAGCACGACAGCACCGAAGGAGTCCACGGCGAAGTCCTGAAGGATGAGCTCGAGCGCGAAGAAGACACCAGCGATAGGCGCATTGAATGTGGCCGAGATACCGGCGGCTGTACCGCAGGCGACGAGCAACCGCAACCGGTTCTCGGACACGTGCAGCACCTGCCCGACCGATGAGCCGAGCGCTGAACCGATCTGAACGATGGGGCCTTCGCGTCCCACAGAGCCGCCCGCGCCGATACATATCGCTGAGGCGAGCGACTTGACGACAGCCACCTGAGGACGGATTCTCCCGCCCCGATCAGCCACGGCGAGCATGACCTCGGGGACGCCGTGGCCTCGAGCTTCAGGAGCGAAGAGCTGGATCAGGGGTCCGTAGATGAGGCCTCCGACGACGGGCGCAACGATGACAAAGTAGATGCCGAGCCATGGCACATTGGGATTGATCGCGTGTCCAGCGGCGCTGTAATCGGTGTGACCGGTGAAGAGAAGCGTGAACCCGCGGATGAGGTCACGAAAGAGGATCGCCCCGAGTCCGCCGCCGGCGCCGACCACGAGCGCGATCGCGATGATCCCGCCCTGCGTGCCGCGTACCCAGTCGAGGGCGCGTCGGTGAAGGTCTGACGGAAGATGGATTCGGCGAGCTGTTGAGGTCACTCGTCGCCGTCGCTGAGTCCGGCAAAGATGGCCGCCAGGACACGAGCGATGTTGGTCCAGCGGAAGCCAGAGGGGTCGAGAGAACCGTGCAGGGTTAGTCCGTCGCCGAGTGCGAGCAGGACCGAGGCGAAGGCGTTGGCAGGAATATCGGCGATCTCGCCGTCGGCAACGGCCCCCTCGATCCAACCCCTCAACATCGCTCTGCGTCGTCCGACCGCTGACACCATCCGCTCACGGATAGCCGGCTCGGTGAGGATGAGAGCCCACAGGTCCGAACGCACTTGGACTCGGGCCTGGTCGGTGCCGCGCTCACACATCTCGCGAGCAAAACTCCGCAGCCGGTCGACATTGGAGATGGCGCGTTGAGCGAGGCTCTCAAGGCGTTCGTCGACTTCAGCCGCATCCTCCTCGAGAAGCGTGATCAGCAACTCCTGTTTGGATGAGAAATATCCGTAGAAGGCCCCTTTGCTCACCTCAGCCTCGGCGCAGATGTCATCGACGGTCAGTTCGCTGTACCCCATACGACCGGCGCATCGCCACGCAGCGTCGACGAGCTGCTGGCGGCGTTCAAGGCGCGCGCCTTCCGAGATGCGGGGCATAAAGATATGCTACCATGCATAAAACCGACGCGTTGGTTTTTATAGTTGACTGTCCTCCCTCCCAAGAGCGGGTGGCGATGAGCCACCCGCTCCCCCGAATGGGACGTTGCTTCGAGCGCCTGGCGGGGCGTGTTCCGGTTGGACGAGCAGGAGGTTTGAGGTTATGGTTGGCTCTCAGCATATGAACGACGCCGAGGCCCGGATTCGGGAGCTTCTGACCGAGGCTGCAGAGACGCACCACCGCGTCTACCGCATCGTCGACGGAAATGATCCGGATTGGGCATCCTGGTACGCGGACTGGCTCATCAAACTGTCGGAGCTGCCCACATTGCTTGGTCGAACGCCGGTGCGGAGCGAACTCGTCTATCTGCTCGTGCGGCTCGACAGGGATTTCACGGCACAATCCCGCCAAGGCGGGTGGGAGGCCTATTACGCGATGGAGGTATTGAGCGAGCTCGGCGCACGATGACCCCGCGCGCGGCTCCGCAGTGGTGCGTGGCCGCAACAATCGGGCGAAGGTGCCGCGCTCCGCGAGAGGCACGAGGACGGGCTGCTGGACGCAAGCGCAGGGTGGCGTCGCCCCACTCGTAGGGTTTTCCCGCTAGCGGGGCTTCCGGCGCACCGCTACGTTGCCGGTGTGACGCCACGCCAAGCGAACAAATACATCCCGGAGTGCTTCTGGCGCGGTGTGCGGGAGCAAGACCACTCTCGACGCGCGCGCCATCGCCAGTGCTGCCGAGTCTCCCGTTACCGCCAACGCGTGCGCCGCCTTGGCTCGCTGCTAATGCGGGAGCACGAGGTCGTGCTCCGCCGATTCGAAGGCTCCGAGACCGCGGTGCACAGCGCCGCCGAACGGGCCGCCATCCCGTACGAGCGAATCCTCGAGGTATCGGTTATCGCGACGGCGGGACGAGCCGGAGAGGTGAGGAGCGCACCCCAGATGGCGATCCACCTTCACGCAACCTTAAGGCCGCGCAAACGAGCCTTCGTAGGCTGCCCCGCCATGGAGACATCCCCGTCGGGCTGGAATTGGGCATCGAGGTGACCAGGAGAAATCTATGGAAATAGCCAGCGAACGAAGCCAGTCAACAACTACAAGAGCCAGCGCCCCGCACCTGAGAGCGGTCCTGGGGCGCACCACGGAGGATGAACCCATGCGACACATCCGGGCCGTGACCGCACGGCTGTTTCCCTACCGGATCGCGGTGACCCGAAGGGCTGCTCGCCCACTCAGCGCGGCGACGCGGGCCCAACGCTCGCGCCCGCGCATCTTGCCCGCGCTTTGCGCCTTCGGAATGGCGACGCTCACTTTCGGTTTACTGATTGGCGTCACGGCCTCGCCTGCCCTGGCCGATCTGGCGGTAACTGTGCCGTGTGCGGGTAACCCGTCAACCAGCGGGCCGCAGGGTCTGGTGAACGCGATCACGGCAGCCAACACCTACGGGGCTGCCCACCCGGGGCACAAGACAGAGATCAACGTTGCCAACGCCTGCGCCTACGACCTCACCATCCAGTACAACACCTATGACAGCTCGCCCACTGCGCTGCCGCAAATCACCTCGACCATCGTCATCAACGGCCAGGGTGGAACCCACGAGCCGGCGATCATCATGCGCAGCGTCGCCAGCGGAACGCTCCCCTTCAGGCTGATCGACGTCGCCTCCAACGGCAACCTGACGCTCAACTCGATCCAGGTCACCAACGGCCTGACACCAGACGGCGCTCCATGGACTCTCGTGAATGGCGCCGAAAACGGCAACAGTGCCCCTGACGGCGGCGGCATCTACTCCAGCGGTAATCTCACCCTCCAGGACAGCGTGGTCAGCGGCAACGCCACCGGCAGCGGCAGCACCGGCGGCTCCAACGCCTCCGGGAACGCCAACGGCGGAAACGGCGGAAACGGTGGCGGCATCTACAACAATGGCGGCACCCTGACGGCCAAGAACGGCGTCAGCATTTCGGGTAATGCGACCGGCAACGGCGGCAACGGCGGCGGCTTCGCCCCCTACTTCAACACCGGCAACGCCAACGGCGGCAACGGCGGCAACGGCGGAGGCATCGCCACCGTCGGCTCGGGCACCGTCAACCTGCGGGACAACACGACGTTGTCCTCCAACTCGACCGGAAACGGCGGCCATGGCGGGGCGGCCGAAGGCACCACTACCGGCGGCAACGGCGGCAACGGCGGGAGCTCCTACTCCGCGGGCGGCTCTACGGTCCAGATCAATGGTGGCGACACCAACCTCGAGCAGAGCAACACCGGCACCGCCGGCGGCGGCGGCGAGGAGTTCGGCGGCGGATCTGGGGTGCCCGGCACGGCCGGAGATGGCGGTGGACTGTTCACGTCCGGCGTCGTCTCCACCAACGGCACGAACTTCACCGAGAACATCGCCGGTGGACCCCAGCAGTCGACGTCGGGCACCGGCAACGGCGGTGGCCTGGCGGCTGAGGGTGGGGCCAAAGTGACTATCCGGCAGGGCTCATTCACATGGAACGTCGCCAGCACTGGTGGCGCCGTCCACGATGATTATCCGACCTCGACCGTGACGGTCAGCGGCACGATGTTCGCGGACAATACGCCGAACAACTGCACCCCGTCCGGCGGTGGCTGCCCAGCCTGATCCAGTGACGTACCAGGCGGTCGCGGCTCGGTGCGGGCCGCGACCGCCACCAAAACTTTCAAGGCGCGACCAGCAGCAGGCCGTGTCTGCCGTTGCGGTTGCGGTCGATCAAGGCTTCCGCGACTGTCTGGCAAAGCGGGTCAACTCCACATCCAGGTTCGGACGACTCGCCTATCACCCACCGCACATTCGCGGGCGGGCTCATTCGACGTGATCTAAGGACAGGTCGACCACTGTTTCCGGAACTCAGTTGGTTGGAGCCCAAATGCGTATTGGTCTGGGGACCAGCGGCATTCAAGAGCGCCCCTTCGAGCGCGGTGCCTTTGGGCAAAGCGACTAAGCGCGGTGAACCACGAGCCATGGCACACTAACGACCTTCCGTAGCGCCTCCCGTTCCGGAGATCATCACATGACACTCGTTAGACCAGTCCTGCTCACCGCTGAGGGCCAAGCGGCGCTCATCGCCGAAATGCGCGAGCTCATAGATACGAGGCGTCCTGAAATCGTGCTGCGGGTTGCCGCCGCCCGCGCCGAAGGTGACCTGCGCGAGAACTTCGCCTACCACGATGCCAGGCGCGAGCTGGGTCTCCTCGACGGTCGCGTGCAGACCATCGAAGGGATGCTCCGACATGCGCTGATCGTCGAGGCCGCTCCGTATGACGGTACCGTCGGCTTAGGCGCGACTGTCGTGGTGCGGGATGATTTCGGCGACTCTGAGTACACCATCGTGGTGCCCGCTGAGGCAGATATCGCCCGTCAGCGGGTCTCGCTGGATTCGCCTTTGGGAGCCGCGATCTCTGGCCACCGCGCCGGCGACGAGGTGACTGTCGACAGCCCTGGAGGGATCCGCCGCGTCGCCGTCGTAGAGGTGCGCTGACACAGGCCGTCCGATACGCTTCGAGCGCGCCGCGCTGAAGCATCGGTGATGGGGACTCTTACCGAGTCGCGAACTCGGCGAAGCGTTCGAGCGGTGCTAGCGTCTGTTCGACCGACACAAGCTCTAGAGTCGCGCGCGAGCTGGCTTCTCTACTAACGTCAAGGAGCGCAGATGGTTGCCCGTCAGGTCGTCCCCGTGCGCGCGGGCGAAGAGGACAGGGCTTTCGCCACCCTCGTCCTGGCGTTCGCGGCCGACCCGGTAGAGCGCTGGCTGTATCCGGAGGCGCACCAGTATCTGACGAGTTTCCCGACCTTTCTTTCAGCGTTTGGTGGCAAGGCGTTTGCCGAGAAAACGGTGTGGCGGCTCGGCGCATTTTCGGCCGTGGCCCTCTGGTTGCCACCGAACGTGGACCTGGACAGCAACGCTATCGTCGCCGTGCTGACGGCGACAGTTGCACCGGAAAGGCACGACGATACGTTTGCTGTACTCGGTCAGATGGACAATCGGGTTCGTCGTCACTGGCGAGGCCCAGGCGGGGGCTTGCCCGCCCATGATCTCCATGCTCAGGGATGCGCGATAGAGCACGAGGGACTGTTGGAGCCCGAAAGCCGGGTCGTTCGTCGTCTCCCGGCTCAGTTACGCGACGCCTGGCACCAGATGCTCTCCTCTCTCCAATCCCGTGCCAAGCAGAAGGGTCAAACCTTCGATCGGCATGGGCTTGGCGAAGAGATACCCTTGCGCGACTGAGTATCCAAGGTCGACCAACGTGGAGGCTTCCGCTTCCGTCTCGACGCCCTCGGCGATCATGTTCGCACCGATCGCAGTGCTCAAGTGCAATATGGCGGTGGCCATGGCGCGCGCTTCGCATCGGCGATCAAGGTCAGCGACGAACGCCCGGTCGAGCTTGATCACGTCGACGGGCAGGTTCTGCAGCCGTGCCAAAGACGAGTATCCAGTGCCGAAATCGTCGATGGCGACTTTCACACCGATCGCACGAACGAGATCGAACGCCCTGCGGATGGGAGCGATCTCATCCATCAGGACACTTTCTGTCACCTCCACGGTGAGGGTGTCCGGCGACAGCCCCGTATGCTCGAGCACTTCTTCCAGCCACTCGGCGAACCCGCCGCCCTCCAGTTGACGGATGGACACGTTGACGGCGATGTCCATTTTGTGGGTGCGCTGGAGGTGACGAGTGTCACGGCACGCTTGGTCCATGACCCAGGCGCCTATCGGAACGATCAGCCCGCTCTGCTCGGCAATCGGAATGAACTCGGACGGCGAGATATTGCCGCGCGTGGGATGGGTCCATCGGAGCAGCGCTTCCGAACCGAGGACATGTCGATCAAGGAGGTCGACGATCGGTTGGTATGCGAGGCGTAGCGACTGGTCCTGGAGCGCGGTCCGCAACCCATGCTGGATCGCAAGGCGGCTCTCCACCTGACGCCGCATCTCGGCGCCGTAGAGTCGATACTGACCGATGCCCGCAGCTTTGGCCTGGGAGAGCGCCGAACTGGCGTTGCCGATCAGCGTGGATGACGATCCACCCGGGCGCTTGAGGGCAACCCCCACTCCCGCGGTCACACGGAGCGCATGCCCGCGCACCGTCAACTCGGCATCGAATGATGCGCGCACGAGCTCTGCTATGGCCATGGCGGCAGCCTGATCGGTGTCGGCCGTGACCACGACCGCGAATTCGTCGCCGCCATTTCTGGCCACCATCAGACCGGGGAAGGCATCAAAGAGCCGACTCGCGATCTCGAGGAGCACCTCGTCGCCGATCTCGTAGCCAAGGCCCTCGTTGATGAGGGTGAAGTCGTCAAGGTCGAGGAGCAGCAGTGCGCCGGGACCGTTCTCGGAGGAGGCCAGGGTGTTGAGGTGTTCTATCAGCGCGGATCGGCCGGGAAGACCCGTCAGCGCGTCATGTTGGGCGACGTAGAGACGGAGCTCCTCAGCCTGCCGGCGCACGGTCTCCGCGGCGACCTCCGCGGTGATGTTGGTGGACACTGAGATGACGCCCACCACCGCGTTGCGATCGTCCCGCACGGGTCCGATCAAGCTGAGGTAGTTCTGGCCGTTGACGATCGTTCGCGTCGTCGATTCGGCGCCGGCGAGCGCGCGGTGCAAGGCCCGCAGTGTGGGCCGGTGTTTGGTGAATTCGGTCACATGCCGGCCGAGGAAGTCCTCGGCCCGCCTGCCGACGCGGTCCATACCACCAACTGCGTATGTGAAGCGAAGGTGGGTATCGAACGCCGTGAAGGTCATAGGCAATGTCGCGATAGCGCCGTCGATCAGCGCCTGACTGCGGCGTTGCGCGGTCTCAGTCGCTCGCTGCTGACTCTGGTCCTGGAGATGAACCAGAAGCTGGATGGGGTTACCCTGTTCGTCGCGAGCCACGGAGACAGTTGCCAAGGCCGGGAGGATGGTGCCATCTCGACGCTGCAGGAACCGTCGCACCGCGTAGCCATCGGTCTCACCGTCCGCCAAGCGCTCGAATACGTCGCCGGCGGGGCTCTTGCCGCTGGGAAACACCAGCGAAATATCACTGCCGACCAGTTCGTCGACACTGAAGCCGATCATGGAGCAGAAAGCTTTGTTGATGACATCGATGCGAAAGCTCGGGAAGTCGACGATGAGCTGTCCCAGTGCGCTGCGCTCGAACATCGTCTGGTAGAGACGCACTCCCTCGTGCAGAGCGATCGCATGTGCCGCTAGCCGGGTGGCGGTGACGATTCGCTCTGGATGGACAGCCTTCTCGGTGGTTAGTTCAGAGCGCCGGGCAGAAGCCTTCTCGATGCGCCGATTCCCACCAGGCGACGAACCGTGTGTCATGCCAGGAACGTTGCATTGCGGTGGGGGCAGAAGGTCGCGCGCTCGTCGCAAACCTGACCGAGACTCGAACCAAGCAGGGCTTTCGTGGTCAGGGCGTGACTCACATCACACGATGCGTGACCGAGTCCGGCTGGCGGCTCATCGCTCCGCGGGTCGCAACTGGGTCCTTGCCATCCACCAACGGAAAGTCCACTGTGTGATGTGAATCTCGCTGAGGAGCGGGGACGAACTCCACGTGCGCTCCGGGGGATAGAAACGCCCAAGGACCAGGATCCACTCCGTTCCGAGGGTCTCGCGGCGGAGGCGTCGGAGGCTGTCGCGATCGCACCGCTTCCTGCCGCAATCGTCGAGATTACGTCGGGGCGGATCATGGCGGCGAGCCCGCCGATGCGCGAAATGTTTGCCTCGGGTGGAGGCACGGTTCTGGGGAGGACGGTCGACGAATTCATGACCGACCCGCCTTCGGGCGCACTCGACCTGCT
>JBAPOS010000037.1:0-7392 GCA_049279755.1 Candidatus Dormiibacterota bacterium
GTCGAGGGGATTCCGCCGCTCACGCGCGTGATGACGAGACCGCGCCACGGCGCGCGCGATCTTGCGGACGGCCCCGCCCCCTGTCACGCCGGTGATGCCCGAGCCTCAGTATCCCCACATGTGCTGGAGCGACACGCTGCCGGCCGTCGAGCACGTGAGGATCTGACAGTTGACGTCGGCATCGGCAGACGTCACCAGGATGGTCCCGTACCCGCTCGCACCGAGAAACGAATCGAGTCCCTCGAAAAGCTCGTCGGCCCAGAGCACCCTGCCCGTGAAGGCGGTGAGCTCCGCCTCCGCCGTCCTCGAGGCGCCGTCCGGAGCATGCAACCGAGCCTTGACCGTGGCGCGGGTCGAATGGTTGAGATTCCCGGCTCCGTTGACGGCCAGGACTCCCGTACGCAAACCGCGAGCTGAACGTATCTGTCCGACGATGTTGGTTCGTCCCACCACGCCTTTCGATGGGTGCAGCCAGTGCGGAAACCCGTCAATCGTGGCGTTGAGGTTCCGCCAGCAGCTCTGGAACTCGGTGACATCCCGATCGCCGGTGTGCTTGTTGCGCACGACCAGGTTCCCGCATGCGTTGATCCGCTGCGGATCGATGTTCATCTTCTTCCAGTCGGGGCTGACCAGCACAAGCGACGGCCGGCCCGCGTCCGGAGTCGCAAACCCTGCCAGCAGCTCATCGGCATAGTGATAGCCCGACTTCGGCAGCGTGATCGCACGCCGACCGAGCACCTTGCCATCGCCGTCGAAGAACACCAGGATGAAGTCCGAGAGCTGCGGGTTCGCTGCTTCGAACGAGAAGCCGAACTCGATGTCGGCTGCCTCGTCGAGCAGCGGAAGGCCGTGTGGCCAGAACAGGAATCCGCGCTCCTCCATCGCCTCGAGGAAGTCGCGACGGTCCGAGGCGAGCGGAGGGCGATGCTCAACCTGGGCAACGGTCACCTCGTGATTGCCACGTATCGACGGCCGATCCTCACCCGACCCTTCATCGAAGGCGAACCAGTACGACGTGCCATGGCCCTGATATCGATAGCCCCAGAACCCTGGATGCGCATCGGCCCGGGCTCCACTTGGCACGTTGATCTGCTCGATGGTGTGTGCGGCGTCGCGCGCGAAGGTTCCCTTGACGGCGCCCCGCGACCAGTGCACCTCGCTGTCCGAGTCGCTGAGGCGGTGGTCGTAGTTCGGCAGGGTGAGCACGAGGCTGGCCGAGCGCAGCTCACTGAGCGGAATCCGTGATTCGCACACATGGTCGGGACCGTAGTCGTGAGCACCGTGCAAGCTTGTGAGCGAGTCCTTCCAGAACAGATCGGCCCACACCCTCCAGCGCGGATGGCGGTTTCCCGTCAAGGCGGGATGGCTGGTACGCACCTCGATGACCGCGGTGCCCTCGCGATCAGGAAGGAGGTCGTCGAGCGTGAAGTGCACTGTCTCCTGCGGACGCATCATCAGGAAGCGCTCGTGGTGGCTGCGCGCATCGGTGCTCGTCACCCGGACGAGCAGCGGGTCCTTGATCGGGAAGAAGTCCGCGAAGTGGTGAAAGAGATAGATGTCCGCGGACTCGACCTCCGCGGGGATCGGGATCGTGGAACCGCAGTACTCGAAACCCTGACCCACCCAGTAGACCGGCGTGACCTTGTCGGCGCGCTCCACCCAACGAAGGGCGTTCAGGTAGGCCGTCTTGACATCCGCGCCGCCGACCACCAGAGCGTCGAAGCCGGCGATGTCCTTGGTGGCGGGGAGCGCCGCGCCCGCAAGAACGTCGCTGTCCCGGTGCGAGACCCAGTCCCAGGTGATCTCCGGGGTGGCACCGGTGAGCGCGTCCCGGAACTCGGCATCGCCGTACACGACGCCGGTCCGGACCCCGCGCTCGCGGAGCTGGCCCGCGACGGTGGCGAGATCCTGGTCGATCGAGGCGATCTTCGGACGCGGAGGCGCGCCGGGGACGGGTGCCGCCTCGTGGCGGCGCTGCTGCCAGCGCTGGCGCAACTTCATGCCGAGGAGGCCAGGGTCCGACCGGAGGGTTGCCACCGCTCGGGTTATCTCGCTTCGGAGAGGTCTGGTGGAGGACGGACGGGTCTTCATTCGGGGCCCCCATGATGGCGTGGGAATCGACGGTCGGCGCCTCGGTGATTATGCCCCGGTGTCACCGTTTCGCCTCGACCGATCGCTCGAACACGACGAATCGATGGCCCGGGCCATCTCTGCCCTGGAAACCTGCACGTTCGAAGGCGCGCAGCGACGCGGCGTTGTCCGCGTGCACCGTCGCCTGGAGGGTTCCGACCTGCGAGTCGGCCTCCATCTCGATCAGGAGGGCACGCAAGATCCCCGTACCGACGCCCCTGCCTCGATGGGCGGGCGCGACGGCAATCGAGACGGTGCCGGTTGCGCCGTCAAGATCGACGCGCACCTGGCCGACGGGATCGCTCCCCTCTTCGGCGATCCACAGCCGCGGGGCGTTACCGGCAAGTCGAGCGGCAAGCCAGCTCGCGTGCGGCGACGCTCCGACCGCCCGACCGGTGAGGCTGAAGCGCACGGCGTCCGGGTCGTTACGCCATTCGAGCAGCAGGGCCGCGTCAGCGTGCGTGGCAGGACGGAGGACGATGTCACCCCCACCGGGCAACACCCTGTTCAGCGGACCAGGTCGTCCCACTGGAGCACCTGGTCTCCGGCGACGTCGCGAACCACGTGACGTCCGACAACCTGGTCCAGCGCGTCAACCGGAATGCCGAATCCGGGGCGCTTGATGGCGAGGTCGTCCAGGGTGAGCTCGCCGCCTGCAGGGACGTCACGGGCCGCCACGATGCTGCGCCGCCCGAGCCGGAAAAGGTCGGCTTCCGCATCGGTCACCCGCTTCACGCTGGAACCGAGCGCATCCTCGGTCTCGCGAATCGCGCCGACCATCGCCGCGAGCTCGTGAGGCTCCAGGGCAAAGGGGTGGTCGGGACCGCGCTGGTCACGGCTCAGGGTGTAGTGCTTCTCGATCGCACACGCACCGAGGGTGACGGCCACGACATCGGCCGTGTGCCCGGGGGTGTGGTCGGACCAGCCGACGGGGATTCCAAAGGCACTGCGCATGGTCGTGATCGCCCTGAGGTTGAGATCGGCAAAACGCGGTGGATAGTTGACCGCACAGTGCATGACCATCAGGTCGCGGGCGCCTGCAGCAGCCGCCGCGTCGAGTGCCCGCTCGATGTCGCCCAACGACGCCATGCCCGTCGAGATCAGTACCGGCTTTCCGGTCCGTGCGGCGCGCTCGATCAGGGGATAGTGGTTGACCTCGTAGGATGCGATCTTGTACGCGGGGACGCCCACCGACTCGAGCACGTCGACTGCGGCGTCCTCGAACGGCGTCGAGAAGAACGTGATCCCGCACTGCGCGGCGTGGCGGGCCAGCTCCGCATGCCAATCCCAGGGGATCTCGACTCGCTTGATGAGCTCCCACACCGATTCCTGGTTGTCGAGGAGGCCCTTCTCCTTCAGGTAGCTCATGTCGGGCGTCTGCCTCGAGTACAGCCCCTCGGCGGTGTACGTCTGGAACTTGACGGCGTCCACGCCGGCCTCCGCTGCGACCTCGATGAGACGAAGCGCAGTGGGCAGGTCGCGGTTGTGGTTGGCACCGGCCTCGGCGATGACATAGCAGGGATGTCCGGGACCGACCGGGCGGTCGCCGATCAGGAACTCAGGGTTGCCGTAGACGCGAGCCGTCATTCGATTGGATTCTCCACGCTGGACCTTTGCGGTATCGGGGTGATCGCGGGGCCATCTCCTTGCAGGATGCATTCCATGAGGCGATCGACGACCGCGTGACGCCCTGGCGCCAGGTCGGAGGCCGAGCGAATGGTGACCCGCGGACGGCTCCGGCCGGCCTCATGCACCACGTCGAGATACTGGTGATACCGAAAAAAGAAGAGGTGCGCGTACCGTCTGGCCAGATCCTGCGAGCGCGCCTGCTCATCGACGGGCGGCGGCGACTCCAGGAGCCGCTCGACCGCCTGCCAGTACTCCTCCTGGGTCTGCGGATCCACGGTGAAACCGTGATGGACATAGTGCCCGGCGCCCGCACAGACCACGGGGATACCGCGCGCCGCCATCTCCATGCCGACTGTTGAGGTGTAGACGAGCCCGAGCGTCGCCATCTCCATGAGCGAGTAGGAGCTGATCGAGCTGTCCGCCCCGACCACATGGACGTTGTCCGGAAGGCTCTCGAAATTGGTGTCGATGTGGTCGGCCATTCGTTCGCGCGATACATGGTTGACGAGACCGATCTCGGCAGGATGGAGTCGCACGACGACGTCGACGTCGGGCCGGGTATCCGCCCAGCGGATAACATTGACCAACCACTCGCCCATCGATGGGAATGCGACGTCCCGTCCCTGAATCGAGCTGTCCCACACGACGTTGAGGAAGACGGGCACGAGCGGACGGTCATCGCGAAGACCGAGATGCTTTCGGATCCTGTCGTTGTCGGCGATGCGATTAGCCCAGAAGTTGTCGAGAGTTCTCCCACCACGCACCCGCTCCTCGAGGTACGCGTCCAGCTCGTGGCTCTCCTCTGACGTCAGGGGCGTCGTGAGCGCCTCCTCCCACGCCTTTTGGCCGAAATCGAGGATGCTTGCACCGGGCCGCCAGTGGCACGCAACGACTGTATCCGTCAGGAACCCCTTCTCATAACGCACCACCGGGATCGAGCGCGAAGTGGCCATTTCGGCAAGGATCCGTTCGGGGAAGAAGGCACCGTTGAGGATGAAGATCCGATCGGGACGAGTCCGCTCGAGAAGCTCCTCGAATGCCGCGCGAAGGATGGCTCCGCTGACCAGGAAGGAACGATACGCGTCGAGCGTCTCATCATCGTCGAGCAGCGTGCCGCGTGAAAGAAACCACGCCACCGAGATACGCACGAACAGCCCGATGGCAAGACCGTCAACGCTGTACGCCTCGCACTCCGCAACAGATCGCAACTGACGAACCTCCGCTCGCGTGCGCGCCGCGGTCGCCCGCATATCGACAAGGTCGCGCACGAGGATCGGGTCGAATCCCGCGGCCTGTATCGCATCAGTCGCGTAGCCGGCGCAGGAGTGACAGGGCATCGGGGGCGCAGCATGGACCGGGGCCACGTCGCAGATCGGCAGCCGTCCGCCACACGTGGCGAAGATCGGTTCCCATCCCCGAGTCCGCGCCGCGTGCGCAAGGGTCGTCTCGATCACGGCGTGGGTCGACCACCCACGAGTGGAAAGCACGAGCAGACGGCCGGCCGGGGGGGTCGGAACGGCGACCGCAGTGTCGCGCAGCCTGCGCAGATCATCCAGCTCCACGGGCTCGAATGGCGCAGGGAGATGGGCCAGACGCGCCGCCTCGCGGCTGATACCCCAGCTCTCGCGCAGGAGCATCTTGGCTCGCGGGTGCGCGTATGACCACTCCCGGACACGGTCCACAGCCTGTCGTTGCAGGGTCGGGATGCGACGCTCCGAAACCGGGGTCATCTCCCGCAGTCTACGTATTCGCGGCCCGTGCACGACCCGGGTCACACCGCCGGATGGGTGCGCAGGTCTGCGACGAGCAGGCCTGACTCGGCAGCGCCCGGTGTTGGAAGGTCGAAAATCTGGATGCGCTCGCGTGCGACACCAAGAGCGGCGAGCACCGCGGCGTAATCGTGCCTCCAGTCGTACCAGGGGACGGTGAGAACACCTGCCGGCCGCGTACCGCCAAACGCCAGCGGTTCGGCCAGCACGAGACCCGCTCGGGCAATACGGACGATGTCGGCAAGAACCTGTTGCAGATTCGCAGTGGGAACGTAGGCGAGTGCGTATGACGAGAGCACCACGTCGATCGACGCGGTCGCCATGGACGGCAGGACGTCGTAGTAGCTGCCGACCGACAGCTCCGCGCTGATACGGAGCTCAGCGAACCGCCTGGCCGCGCCGTCGATTGCCTCCTGATTGATGTCGAACCCGACGAGCCGGCACCGTGGAAACTCCGCGGCGATACGTCGCAGATTCGGAGCCGCGTTGCATCCCACATCGAGCACGCTCGCCGGTGCCCCAAACGAATCCCTGAGCGCCTCGATGATGCAGTCGCGCCGGGGGGATCGATCGTCGCTCCAGTACGTCTCGACCCAGGCTTCGCCACCACGCTTGCGCCAGACGCCCTCGGAGACTTCCTTACGACCGGCACTCAGCCGCATGCGGCGCGTTGCGTTGCGGACACCGAGGGGGACGCGCCGCCAGTCAAAGCTCATCGCGTTGTCCCGCTGGTCACCGGTAGTACTCCACCACGTCATTCACTCGATCCGGCTCGGCATTGGGCAGCGAGCCGGTGCTTGAAGGTAGCATCCGCACACGTGTCAGCACCGTCATTGATGAGCCTCACCGGTCCGCGCGTGAGCCTGCGCCCGATATCGCTGGACGACTGCACCGCGCGCTACGTCGCCTGGCTGCGCGACCCCGAGGTCAATCAGTATCTGGAGACCCGGTGGGTCGAGCAAACGCTCGACAGCGTCAAGGCGTTCGTGGCCGGCGTGAACGCGGATCCCGCCTCGCATCTCATGGCCATCACGGATGCGCAGAGCGGCCGGCACATCGGCAACATCAAGATCGGTCCTATCAGGAAACACCACAACTACGCCGACCTCAGCTATTTCATCGGGGATCGTGACTTCTGGGGTCGCGGCTATGCAACCGAGGCGATCCACCTGGCGATCCGGCTGGGCTTCGAACGCCTGGGGCTCCACCGTCTCCAGGCCGGCACCTATTCCGGCAACGTCGGGGGCGCGCGCGCACTCGAGAAGGCCGGATTCATCCGTGATGCCGTGCTGCACGATCAACTGCTCGGTCCGTCCGGATGGGAGGACCACGTCTGGTACCGCCTGCTCAAGGAGGAGTGGCGGCCAAGCTGACCGCGAAGCCGCGCCTGCTACGGGCGCCGGAACACTTCCCCGGGGGGTTTGCCGCGGAGCATCTGCTCGACCCCGCCTCGATGGTAAGCGTCGCCGACGACTGCGAGCGCCTCGTCGAACGCCGCGATGGTGATGTCGACGGCATCCGCGTCGTGCGCAGCGGAGATGAAGTTGGCGTTGCCCATCAGGATGCCGCGATCGAGACACTCCTGCCAGATGGCTCCCTTGAGCAGATTCGCATCGATGTCGATGTCTCGATCGAACTGGAGCACGCGCCGCGGTGCGAGTCCCGCCATACGGACCGGAAGCTCGTCGCGCGCGGCAAAGGCGTTGAACGCGATCTGCAAGCGGCCGCCCTCGCGCCAGAGATGTTCGCAAACTCCCCCGCCCTGAATGCGCCTGAGCGTCGCGGACGCGGCAGCGAACGATATGGCATCGCCACCGAAGGTGCTCGAGATGAAGGTTGTGGTTGCGATCTGCTCCATGATGTC
>JBAPOS010000038.1:0-5028 GCA_049279755.1 Candidatus Dormiibacterota bacterium
CCACGTGCTGCACGGGGGGCACGGCGGGGACACCAACCTCGACAACCTGGTGCTCCTCTGCCACCGCCATCACTGGTCGGTGCACGAGGGTGGCTGGCAGCTGGTCCGGTCGGCGAGCCATCGGATCCTGGCGATCCCGCCGTCGCACTCATACCACTCGTGGACGCGCGCGCCCGCTGAGCTCGCTACCGGTTAGCTCGAGCTTGCAGCCTCGTGGCTGAACTCGGATCGACCGTCCCATTTGCCGTCTGCCGGTTTGCCGCGTGCCGGTCGCACAAACGCGTACAGCCGGCGACCTGTCCGCTGCACCTCCGCAACAATCACCGCCCCAAAAGCGCGTCGCCGCACGCCGATGGGGATGCGCAAAAGCGTGTCGGCGTTACCCTTGGATCCGTGATCACCGTCGTGGCGTCGCTGCACGCCCTGGATTTGAAATCCAGTCTCTCGCGATTGGACCCGATATGACCACCGAGCAAGCCGTCGCGGCTCCTCCGTCGACGTATCGCCAGCTGCTGCGCCTGCCCGGGTTCCGGGACCTGCTCATCAGCTCGCTGCTCACGCGCACCGCGTCGCAGATGTGGACGGTGGGCATCGTCCTTTTCGCGCTGCAGCGATATCACTCACCGAGTGTCGCCGGCGTGAGCCTCTTTCTTCTCATCTTCCCGGGACTGTTGCTGAGCCCGATCGCCGGAGCGCTGCTCGACCGCCACGGGCGCAAGCTCCTGATGACGCTCGACTTCAGCGTTGCGGCCCTGTGTCTCACCGTCATCGTCGTCCTGGCGGCAGCCAACCTGCTACCCGTCTGGGGGCTCTACGTCCTGCTAGTCGGCGGATCGATCACCAGCACGCTGAGCGTCGCGGGCGCACGCTCATTCTTCCCACTCCTGGTGCCCCGCGACCTCTGGGACCGGGGTAACGCCGCCGACAGCGTGTGTTATGGGGTCGCGAGTATCGCCGGTCCGGGACTCGCCGGTGGGCTCATCGCGATTATCGGCAATGAAGCCGCGCTGGCCGGCGCCGCGGTCGGATACATCGTCGGCGCGATGGTGTTGCAGAGCGTCGGCGAGCCTGCTCGCAGCGGCGAGGTCACCGGCCGGATCCTTGTTGAAGCATGGCGCGGCCTTCGCTATGTCGTGAGCAACAAGACCCTGCGGTGGATCGCCATCTCATTCTCGACGCTTAACGTCGGCTGGGGCATCGTCGTCGTCGCGCTTCCGGTCGTCGTCTTCAAACTGCACGGGAACGCCGCGGTGGTCGGCTCCATCCTCGCGCTCGCGGGCGCCGCAGGGGTGCCGGCGGCGCTGCTGGTCGGCCGAATGAGGACCGAGGGGCGGGAGCGCGAGTCGATAGCGCTGCTCGGCGCGGTCAGTGGCGTCGCCGTCTTGGCCCTTCTGGCGCCATCGATAGCGATCATCGCCCTCGGGATCACGATCGCCGGAGGCGCCGATGCGGCGTCCAATGTCAGCGCCTTCTCCCTGCGCCAGCGTCGCACCGCTCGGGCGTGGTTCGGACGCGCGTTCGCGGTCTCGATGGCCCTGAACTTCTCCGGGATGCCCATCGGATCAGCCCTCGCAGGGCCTCTTCTCGGAGCGTCGACCACGTTCGCGATCGTGTTCGCGTCCGTGCTCACGCTTGGCGGCAGCGCGCTGCTTCGGCTGAAGATCCCCGCATCCGCGAAGCCCGCCTGAGCATGCGTCACGCGGGAACCACCCAGCAGAACCGGGTCGCCGTTGCTAGGCTGATCGAGTGCTCCAGGTGACGGCCGGATCGGTGACACGCTAGTTGCCCCATTTCGACGCGCCGTCCGGAGCTGATCCGGCGGTTGGCGCAAAGCTCAAGCGGGTGATCGTCATCGGCACGGTGGCCGGCCGGGATGAGCGCGAGCAGCGCGACATCGAGCTCGACGAACTCGAGGAACTGGCTCGCACGCTCGGCACCGAGGTCCTGGAACGGAGCCTGATCTCCCTGCGAGAGCCGCACCCAGCGACCTTCTTTCGCTCCGGCGTCGTCGCGGCCTTCGCGTCCCATCTTGCCGAGCTGGATAGTCCGGCGGTCCTCTGCAACGACCAGCTGACCCCGCGCCAGCAGCGCAACCTCCAGGAGGAATGGGGTGTCCCCGTCCTCGATCGCACCGAGGTCATCCTTGCCATCTTCGCGCGCCGAGCCATCACCGCCGAGGGTCGTGTCCAGGTCGAGATGGCACAGCTCGAGCACCTCCTGCCGCGACTGGCGGGAGGCTGGTCCCACCTCGAGCGCCAGCGCGGCGGCGTCGGGCTGCGAGGCGGCCCAGGTGAGAAGCAGATCGAGGTCGACCGGCGCCTGATCCGCCAGCAGCTCAAGCGCCTGCGCGAACGTCTGGTGGTGATCGAACGGCAGCGACGGACGCGGCGCACCGCGCGAACCAATGTGCCCTTGGCCTCGTGCGCGCTCGTCGGCTACACGAACGCGGGCAAATCCACGCTGCTCAACGTCCTCACCCACAGCCAGGTGCTCGCCGATGACCTGCTCTTTGCGACGCTCGACCCGACATCGCGCCGCCTCGAGCTGCCGTCGGGGAAGCTGGTCATCCTCACCGACACGGTCGGATTCATCCAGAAGCTGCCGACCGAGCTCGTCGAAGCTTTCGCGGCCACGCTCGAGGAGGTGCGCCAGGCCCACATGCTGTGCCTGGTGGTCGACGCCTCACATCCGGACGCGGAGCAGCAGCTGATGACCGTGCTCGAGACCCTGCGCTCGATGGACTGCGAGCAGCCGATGATCCTCGCACTCAGCAAGGTCGACCGCCTTACGGCCTCGGAGGTTCGCGCCGCACGCCTGCGTCTCGGTGACATCGCCGGGGTGTCGGCGCTCGCGGTCAGTGCCACCAAGGCCACAGGGCTGCGTGAGCTCCGCCAGCGCATCGACGGGCTCGCCGCCCAGGTCGTCCCGGATATCAAGGCCAACCGCCCGAGCGCCGCATCCCAGGCGGCGCCGTCCCAGCCGGAGGTCCGGGCCGCCGCGAGCTGACCGGGTCGCCGTCAGCGCTTGATCGCGCGCTCCATGTCTCGCTCGGCGTCTCGCTTGGCGACATCCTGTCGCTTGTCCCAGAGCTTCTTGCCGCGCGCCAGGCCGATCTCGACCTTGACGCGGTTGCGGACGAGGTAAAGCTTCAGCGGGACGATGGTCAACCCCTGGGTCCTGACCCTCCCGTCGAGATACTCGATCTCGCGCTTGTGCAGGAGCAGGCGCCGGCGCCGTTCCGGTTCGGCGTTGTTGCGGTTGCCCTGCTGGTACGAGGCGATGTTCACCTGCATCAACCACGCCTGGCCGTTCTCGATCCGCACGTAGCCCTCACGCAGCTGAATCCGGCCTGTCCGCAGCGATTTCACCTCAGTACCGGTGAGCTCGATGCCGGCCTCGAGCGACTCGACGATGGTGTACTCGTACCGCGCCCGGCGGTTGTGCGCGATCAGGTTGTCGCCCGGTCTCCTGGCCGGCGGCATTTACGCCTTCGCCTCAACCGAGCGGCGGCCGCGCAGGAACGCCGCGGGGCTCATCGCGCGCTTCCCGGGCGGCGTGATCAGGTCGACGCGGTAGCCACCCTCCCGACACGCGATCACCACAGATTCACCCTCGCTGCCCGCAACCGTCCCGGGCGCCGTCGTGGCGGCGACATCCACCGGGGCCCCAGCCTGGATCTGGACGTCAACACCACCGAGGGGCGCGAGCACCCCAGGCCACGGTTGCAGCGCCCGGACCATCCGATCGACATCCACCGCACGCAGCGCCGCCCAGTCAACGCGTCCGTCCGCCCGGCCCAGGCGCGGTGCGTAGGTCACACCCTCCTCCGGCTGCGGGGTTGCGCGGGCTGTGCCGTCCTCGAGCGCCCTGAGCACCGCGACCAGTCTCGCCGCCCCGAGCTCCGCCAGTGTCGCCGTGAGTGCGGGGGTGGTCGCATCGGCGTCGATCGGTACCCGGGCCGTCGCGTAGACGGGTCCGGTATCCAGACCGGCTTCCATGCGCATGATCGAGACGCCCGTCTCGGCATCGCCCGCCAGGATCGCGTGGGCGATCGGGGACGCACCGCGCCAGCGAGGGAGCAGCGAGGCATGGACGTTGAGGGCGCCGTGAGGCGGCGCGTCGATGAGCGCGACGGGCAGCATCTGACCGTAGGCGGCGACCACCAGGCATTCCGGTTCCAACTCCAGAAGTCTTCCCACCACCTCGGGTGTGCCGATCCTGGCGGGGGTCAGGACCTCGATGCCGAGTTCGCGCGCCGCATCGCCCACCGGTCGCGGCGCCGGCCGGCCCCTGCTCCCCATGCGGTCCGCCCGCGTGACCACGGCCATGACTTCATGAACGGCGGCACACGCCTGGAGCGACGGCACCGCGAATGACGCTGTGCCACAGAAGACGAGCCTCACACAGCGCTGACGACGCCGGGCTCCTCAGCCTCCTCTGCCGGTTCGACCTCGCGGAGCGTCCCCTCGTTCACCCTGCTCGTGAAGAGGATGCCGTCAAGGTGATCCAGCTCGTGCTGCACCGCCCGAGCGAGGAGGCCGTCGCCCTTGACGCGCACCTCCTTGCCATGACGGTTGAGCCCCTTGGCGACGACCCGCATCCGGCGCGTGACCTCGCCAACCCAGCCGGGCACGGACAGGCAACCCTCGAAACCGGTCTGATCACCGTCGGTGCGCACCATCTCGGGATTGGCGAGCTGGTAGATCTGGTTGTCCACGCGAAGCACGATGACGCGCAGTGACACGCCGACCTGAGGTGCCGCGAGACCGACCCCGTTGGCGTCGAACATCGTCTCGACCATGTCGTCCATCAGACGGCGTATCTCATCGTCAACCCGCGGCACGCGGATCGCCTTGGTGGTGAGCACGTCGTTGTGGTCCGAGACCAGGACGATGGGAAGGACTGCCACGCTGATTTCTCCGTTCACGGCCCGGGGTCGACGTCGATGCTCCAGCCCCGAGCCCTGGGAAGGTGAGGAAATGCCCTCTCGATGTCTGTGCCCCGCACCGTGATCTGCCAGCGGTATTC
>JBAPOS010000039.1:0-13816 GCA_049279755.1 Candidatus Dormiibacterota bacterium
GGTGCAGATGGAGCAGCTCATGAGTCAGCTGGGCGGTCTCCAGGAGAAGCTCTCCGAGGACCCGCAGCTCCAGGAGTTGATGGCGCGCATGTTCGAGCGGGTCCAGGACGACCTCGGCGGACCCGAGCAGTTCCAGCAGATGCTGGGTGGACTGTTCGGCGGGATGGGCGGCCTCGGCGGCATGACCCCGGAAGGAACGGACATCCCACCGGACGATCGTCCGATCCCCCCCGACGACCGCAAGACCCCGCCGAAGGACGTGCCGTCTTCGCCCGATGATCGGCCCACGCCTCCGACGGACTAGGCGAACCGTGCCCACCGCCCGACTTCGCCGCTCGGTTCTTGCCGTTCCTGGCAGCAACCCGCGGATGATGGAGAAGGCCGCGGCGAGCGCGGCCGACGAGGTGTTCCTGGACCTCGAGGACGCGTGCGCCCCACTCGAGAAACCGGCGGCGCGGGGCAAGGTGGTCGAGGCCCTGCGGGCCCATGACTGGCATGGCAAGACGCGGGTCGTGCGCATCAACCAGGTGACCAGCCAGTTCGCCTTCGACGACCTGCGCGAGGTCGTCGGCGGGGCCGGCGATGTCCTCGATTGCATCATGGTCCCCAAGGTGCGCAACGCGGGCGACATCGCGTTCGTCGACCGAGCCCTGCTCCAGCTCGAGCAGTCGCTGGGGTACCAGCCTGGGCGCATCGGCATCGAGGCGCAGATCGAGGACGCCGAAGGCCTGATGCGCGCTGACGAGATCGCTTTTTCCAGCAGCCGCCTGGAGACGCTCACCTTTGGCCCGGCAGACTTTTCCGCGTCGATGCAGCTGCCCTCGCTATCGGTGCGGAACGACTCGAGCTACCCGGGCGACATCTTTCACTACGTGCTCTTCAGGCTCGCGGTGGCGGCGCGAGCCGCGGGGATCCAGGTCATCGACGGTCCATACCTGGCCATCCATGACGTGGACGGGTACCGCGCGGCCGCGGCGCGCGCGGCGGCGCTTGGGTACGACGGGAAATGGGTGCTGCACCCTGTGCAGATCGAGCCGGCCAATCAGACATTCACCCCGGCGCAGGCTGACTTCGATAAGGCCGCTCGTATGCTCGAGGCGTATCGCCAGGCGACCGAAGTCGATCGCAAGGGCGCGGTCATGCTCGGCGACGAGATGATCGACGAGGCGTCGCGGAAGATCGCAGTGCAGTTCTATGCGCGCGGCGTCGCCGCCGGCTTGACGCCGTCGCCCGCGCCCGGCGAGGAGTCCGCTGCCGGCTGACAGGGGCGCCCTCGACGACGGACGCCTCATCGCCTTCGTACCGACGACCGACCTGGCGCGGGCCCGCGCGTTCTATGCGGACATACTCGGGTTGCGCGTAGCCGACGAAAGTCCGTTTGCGTGTGTGTTCGACGCCAACGGAACGATGCTCCGGCTGACGCCGGTGCGCAAGCTTTCTCGTGTCCGGTACACGGTGCTCGGCTGGGGCGTCGACGACATCGCATCGACCGTCGACGGGCTGGCGGGTTTGGGCGTCGCGTTTGTGCGCTACCGGGGGATGGAGGTTGACGATGCGGGTATCTGGACGGCGCCCGGCGGCGATCGGGTCGCGTGGTTCGAGGATCCCGACGGGAACCTCCTGTCGGTGACCCAGTTCGTTTCCTGAGGTGCCTCGCTGATAGCATGACTATCACATTTGGCTTTTGCAGGGGTGCCGCATGTCCAGCCGCCAGCCGTCGCCTCCGCCGGCGCTCGAGGATCTCGCCGACCTCGACGATGCATCCACGGTCCCCTGGCCGTGGAGGCTCTACGCGGGACTGACCGCTTATCTCGGGCTACCGGTCATCGCGGCGTGGATCGCGCTGACCATCGCCGCGGTCTGGTTCCTGCCCGACTTTGGTGCGGCATCCGGGTTCGGTCTTGTGCAGCTGATCCCGAACAACACGCCGGCGGCGCACGCGCAGGCGCTTGAGCAGCGGCTCTTCGGATCGTCTCTCGGGGAGAGTCAGGCGCTGGTCGTCGAGCACGCCACCGGTACCCTCTCGGCGGCAACCCTCACCAAGCTGGCCCAGCAGGCGCAGGCCGTCGACAGCGCGAGGCCGGCGTCGCGCTCACCACAGCAGCCCAACTTTGCCCTGCCACTCGTCAACGTCCCTGGTCTGCTGTCGGCGACGCCGAGGCCGGCCACGACCGCGGTGACCTTCCTCTTCTTTCCGTCAAGTGCTGAGTCGGGTGATATCACCGCCGGCGCGCAGCGATACGCGGCTGCCGTGCCGAGGTCGCCGGGGGCGTCGGTCGGAGTCACCGGAGCCGTCCCCTCCCAGATCAGCGAGGGCGACATCATCGAGAACGCCCTGGTGCTCCTCGAGGTCGTGACCGTGGTGGTCATCGCCGTCCTGGTCGGGGTGGTCTTCCGTTCGCCGATCGCCCCGGTGGTGCCACTGGCGGGGGCCGGGATCGCCTACCTCGTCGTCCGGCACGTTCTCGGCTGGGGCGCGCAGGCCCTCGGCGTGCAGATCCCGTCGCAGCTCGCGCCGATCGTGATCGTGCTGATCCTTGGTGTGGTCACGGACTATTCCGTCTTCACCCTCACAGCCATGCGCGCACGGCTCGCTGCGGGAGAGCGGCGGACGAGCGCGCTGCGCAGCGCCGCTTCCCGGGTGGTTCCGTTGGTGATCGCCGCGGCGCTCACCGTCGCCGCCGGGACGGTCGCGCTGGTAGGGGCGAATCTCGACTTTTTCCATGTCGTCGGTCCGGGCATGGCCGTTGCCGTGGCGATCGCCGGCCTGGTGTCGATCTCATTCGTCCCGGCGGTCGTCGGCGTCCTCGGCCGAGTCGCCTTCTGGCCGAGCCTTCCGCAACGTGCCGCACAGACCCGTGGCCGGAGATTGAGTGATGGTGTCGGACGGCAGCTCGTCGCCCGGTTGATCAGCAGGCGCACCGCCGCCGCCGTGGTGGTCATCGCGTGCACGGCCGCGCTGCTGGTTGCGGCAAGCGGCCTCGTTCATGCCCGTCTTGGCACAAACGCGGTGAGCGGATTGCCGGAGACCAGCGCGCCCCGTCAGGCGGCAGCCGCGGCGGCTGCCGGTTTCGGTGCCGGGATCGTCGGCCCCACCACCCTGATCCTGCAGGCTCCGGGGATTGCCGGGGACACGGCTGCGCTGACTCGCGTCGAACAGGTGATCACGAGCAGCCCCGGCGTTGATGCCGTGGTCGGTCCGGGCCGGCTCCCGCTGCACATCGGAGCGTCGCTCTTCGCCACCTCCAGCAGTGATGCCGTGCGCACGTTCGTCGTGTTCCGCGATGACCCGTACGATGCCGCCGCGATCCAGTCACTCACCACGCTGGAGCACCGTGTGGCCGTGGCGTTGCCCGACGCGGGGTTGCGCGGCGTCAGCATTGCCTGGTCGGGTGCGACGCCGACCGCCGCGGACGCCGTCGCCGCCACCGCCGCCGACGTCTGGCGGGTCGCGACCCTCGCCGCGCTGCTCATGAGCCTGGTTCTGATGCTCTATTTCCGTGCGGTGCTCGCTCCCCTGCTGCTCATCGCATCGAGCGCGCTCGGCCTTGCCGCATCCCTGGGCGTGTTCGTGGATGTGTTCCAGGGTCCGCTCGGCTATCCGGACGTCACATTCTTCGTTCCGGTGACGGCGGGAGTTCTGCTGGTCTCGCTCGGCGCCGACTACAGCGTCTTCGTGATGGGCCGGATCTGGGAGGAGGCTCGTAGCCGCGACATGGCGGCGGCGGTGCAGACGGCCCTCCCTCGGGCATCGAGGGCTGTCTCGATCGCCGCCGTGACCCTGGCCGCGAGCTTTGCGGTGCTCGCGCTGGTACCGGTCCAGCCGTTCCGTGAGTTCGCGTTCATCATGGGCGTCGGAGTGGTGATCGACGCCTTCCTGGTGCGTTCTCTGCTGCTTCCGGCGCTGCTCGTGCTCGCCGGATCGCGCGCTTTCTGGCCTCACCGGACCGGTCGGGTTCGCGCCGGCAGGACACCGGCGCCTTCATGAGCTAGGGCCGGCGCGCCGGTTCGAGCGGGTCCCGCCCGGTCGCGATGAATGTCGCCAGACGCTCCTCGGCGATGTCGACCGCGCGCGCATCGATGTCCGCGCCGATGAAGTCGCAGCCTCCGAGCAGCGCGGCGACACCTGACGACGCACTCCCGCAGAACGGATCGCACACCAGAAAGCCGGGCTCGGCACTGGCTTGCACCATGAGCGCGAAGAGCTGTACGGGTTTCTGGGTGGGATATGCCGCGCGATGAATGCGCGGGACCGCCCAGACGTCGGGAATGTCTCGCCGCGACAACTTCCGATGCCCCTTGCTGGCGAACACGATCTGCTCGTGACGGCGCCGGAAGTAATGGCCCATGCCGAGGTGCATCTTGTCCCAGACCACGACGCCCTTGACGTCGAAGAACTCCCGTACCAGCGCACCCAACGAGAGCATCGAGAAGCTGTCGAACATGACGTATACGTGGCGGTCTTGACGCAGCACTCGATGGCACTCGCCGAGGAAAACCGCGTACGACTCCGGGTCGTCCGAGAATTCGTGAAACCAGCGCGCGTTGTCGGGCATGCCGTAGTGGCCGACGATGCGTCCGTGCCCGAGACGCAGATGACGGTTCATGCCGGAGTAGGCGGGGTCGGTCACGATCAGGTCCACCGACGCGCTCGGGAGCCCTCTCAGGAAATCGATGCAGTCCTGCGTGCGGATGTCGAAGCGGCCGGTCGCGCCGGCGGACGGCGGCGCCGGCGCCACCGTGGAGCCGTTGCCGGCGGTGCGGACGATCATTGCTCGAACGGCCGTTCGCTCATCGCGGCAACTGTAACAGCGCTTCCGGCGCCACGAACGCCGATTACACTGCCGCCCGCATGGCAGCAGGCTTCGAACGGCAGGTTCGCGCCCGTAAGGAATATCAACGACGCAACCCCTCCTGGGTGGACAGCGTGGCCCTCTATCGCGCGATGGTCGGCACGGTCTCGTCGCCCGGCGCGCGAATCCTCGACCTCGGTTGCGGGCGCAACGGCCTGCACGGCGACGATCTCGCGTGCACGCCGGGGGCGACGGTGTTCGGGGTGGATCCGGATCCGGAGGCGCTCGCCGAGAACCACGTGCTGACGCCCCGCGCTGTGGGTTACGGTGAGGAGCTGCCTTTTGCCACCGGCACGTTCGACATCGTCGCCTCGGCGTGGGTTCTCGAACATCTGGACCATCCGGGGCTCGTCTTCTCCGAGGTGCATCGAGTGCTGAGGGGTGGCGGCACCTTCGTGTTCCTGACGCCGAATGCCTGGAACTACAACGCCTGGATGATCAGGGCGATCCCGCACCGCTGGCACGCCGGCCTGACCCGGCGGCTCTACGGTCGCGGTGAACGCGACGCCTATCCGGTGCGCTACCGCGCCAACACCGGCTCCCGCCTGCACCGGCTGCTCAACGCGGCGGGATTCGGACGCACCGACCTGACCTACAACGGCGACCCCTCATACATCGCCTTCAACCGTCCGCTGCTCGAGATGTCATTCGCCGTCGAGCGCGTCCTCGCCACGCCCCGGCTGCACGGCGCACAGGTGCACATTCTCGGCATCGCTCGGGCCTGACGCGCGACCCCGGCGACTACACTCGGTTCGTGTCCATCGACATGACCACCGAGCAGCGCGAGATCGTCGCCATGGTCCGCGATTTCGTGGAACGCGAGATCATACCCGTGGCCCACGAGCTGGATCACGACGACACCTACCCGGAAGGGATCGTCGCGCAGATGAAGCAGCTCGGATTCTTCGGCTTCGCCATCCCAGACGCGTACGGGGGCACCGGCCTCGACTACGCAACCTACGCGATGGTGTGCGAGGAGATCGCCCGAGGATGGATGTCGATCACGGGGATCATCAACACGCACTTCATCGTCAGCTTTCTCATCGACAACTTCGGAACGGAGGAGCAGAAGCAGCGCTTCCTGCCGCGGATGGCAACCGGCGAATTCCACGGCGGCTTCTCCATGAGCGAGCCGAACTGCGGTTCCGACGTCCAGGCCATCCAGACGCGCGCGATACGTGACAACGGCGAGTACGTCATCAACGGCACCAAGATGTGGGCGACCAACGGCGAGCATTCGACCGTCGTTGCGACGCTTGTGAAGACCGATCCCGATGCCTCACCACCGCACCGCGGCATGTCGTGCATCCTCGCCGAGAAGCAGTACCCGGGGTTCACGTCATCGCGGCGTATCGAGAAGCTCGGTTACAAGGGTGTCGAGACGACCGAGCTCGTCTTCGAGGACAACCGGCAACCCGCGGCCAACCTGCTCGGCGAGGTCGAGGGACAGGGGTTCAAACAGATGATGGCCGCAATCGAGGTCGGTCGCGTCAACGTCGCGGCGCGGGGGGTCGGCGTCGCCCAACGGGCATTCGAGCTCTCGATCGCGTACGCGCAGCAGCGACACGCCTTCGGGGTGCCGATCGCGCAGCACGAGGCGATCCAGTTCAAACTCGCCGACATGGCCACAAAGATCCAGGCCGCGCGGCTGCTCACCAACTTCGCCGCCCGCAAGAAGGACGCGGGTGAGCGTGCCGACGTCGAGTGCGGCATGGCCAAGCTCTTCGCCAGCGAAACCTGCTTCGAAGTCGTCAGCGAAGCGCTCCGCGTCCATGGCGGCTACGGGTTCTCAAAGGAATACGACGTCGAGCGCCTCTATCGCGACGCGCCGCTCCTCATCATCGGCGAGGGGACCAACGAGATTCAGCGCCTGATCATCGCCAAAGGACTTCTGGAGCGCCACCGCCTCACCGGTTGATCACTCGAAGGCCGGGCACGCCGGCGAGCCGGCGGAGCATCACCTCGACCGCCGCCGCCTGATCGTCGACGAGCAGGAACCGCCGGCCCAGTTCGGCGGCGGCCGCCCCGGTGGTGCCGCTCCCCGCGCACCAGTCGACGACCAGATCACCCGGACGCGAGGACGCAGCCACGATCCGGCGCGCGATCTCGAGCGGTTTCTGGGTGGGATATCCGGTGCGCTCACGCGATGACGTCGGCACGATGGTGTGCCACCACACGTCGGTCGGCAGCTTGCCGCGTGCGGCCCGCTCGGGCGTCTGGAGGCGCGGTGCCATGTAGGGCACGCGGGTCACCTCGGATGCGTCGAAGTGATACGCCCGCGGATCCTTCACGTACACGAGTATCACGTCGTGCTTTGCGGACCACCGCCGCGTGGACCGTGCGCCGTAGTCATACGCCCACACCACCTCGTTGAGGAATGACGCGCGGCCGAAGATGTCGTCCAGGAGCACCTTGCAGTAGTGCGACTCGCGTGGGTCGATGTGGAAGTACAGGCTCCCCTGCGGCGCGAGAATGCGACGGGTCTCCTCGAGCCTCGGACGGAGCCAGCCGAGGTAATCGTCGAAGCGGTCGTCATATCGCGGGCCCGCTCGCTGCTCGACGCGATAGCGGCGCCCGGCAAACCCGAGGCGCGACGCGGTCGCGTCGGCCGTGGCGCTGGTTTTCAAGCCGCTGCGAGCGCCGCCGGTGTTGAAGGGCGGATCGATGTAGACGAGCCCGGCGCATCCTTCGGGCAAGGTGCGCAGCACCTCGAGTCCCTCGCCGTGGATGATCGTGGCGGTGCCGATCGACGCGTCGGGGCGGGATCGCTTCGCGGCCACGTAGAGTAGGTTGCACCATGGACACGCAGGCGCTCACCGTCGGGGTCTGAACACATGCAGTTCGGCCGCTACTACGAGGAGTTCGACGTCGGAGCCACCTACAAGCACTGGCCGGGCAAGACCATCACCGAGGCCGACGACCACCTGTTCTGCCTGCTGACCATGAACCATCATCCGCTCCACAGCGACGCGCATTACGCCGAGACGATGACCGAGTTCAAGCGCAACGTCGTGGTCGGCAACCTGGTGTACAGCCTCGCACTGGGGATGAGCGTCGCCGACATCAGCGGCAAGGCGATCGCCAACCTCGAGGTCGAGTCCCTCAAGCATGAGAACCCGACCTTCCACGGCGACACCATCTACGCCGAGACCACCGTGCTCGACAAGCGCGAGTCGTCGAGCAAGCCGGACCGCGGCATCGTCACCGTCGAGACCCGCGCCTACAATCAGCGAGGCGAGCGGGTGTGCATCTTCACGCGTCGCGTGATGGTGCCCAAGCGCCAGCCCGGGGAGTTGCAACCGGCGGACATCCCGGCCGGCGGGAGTTGACGTGGGCGCGGGGAGCGCCGAGGCCGCTGCTCGCTACAGCGTGCGTCCGCTGCTGCCCGGGCCCGCCGACGCCTTGCGAGAAACCGTGCTTCGCCTCGGCCTGCCCCCCGAGAAGCTCACCGTCCTGGCCCGGCGTGGGGCGGTCGAGGCCCTCGCGCTCCGCGGTCTGAGCTCTGATCAGACCCGGGTTCTCGAGCGGCTTGTGGCTGACGGGGGCGGCGAGGTCCTCAGCAGTGCCGACGGCGATCGGGCAGTGCTCCTGATGCCGCTGATGACCGCGGGCTCGCTACCGGCACAGCTCGCCGCCTGGAGTGAGAACGCGGCCGAGGTGGGCGCCGCGATCGGATCGGTGCTGATGTCTCGAGGCGCACCACCACCACCACTTGTGGTCGCTGGTCACCGCCTGGAGTTCGGGAAGCGGACCCTCGTGATGGGTATCGTCAACGTCACCCCCGACTCGTTCTCCGGGGACGGGGTCGGAGACGACGTTACCGCAGCGGTCGCGAGAGCGCAGTCGCTGGCCGAGGCAGGCGCCAACGTCGTCGACATCGGGGGCGAGAGCACGAGGCCGTCGCGGACACGCCGGGAGGTTCCGGCACAGCTCGAGATGACCCGCGTCCTGCCGGTGATTCGCGAGCTGGCCGGACGCCTTCCCATACCGATCAGCATCGACACGCGCAAGGCTGCGGTGGCGTCCGCGGCTCTGGACGCCGGAGCGGTGATCGTCAACGATGTCTGGGGACTGCGCGGCGATCCGGACATGGCCGCGGTGATCGCAGCCCACCCGGGAACCGGGGTGGTCGCCATGCACAACCAGCACGGCATCGAGTACGGGGACCTGCTCGAGGATGTCTGCGCCGGGCTGCGCGAGAGCCTGGCGGTAGCCGAGAAAGCAGGTATCCCCTCGTCACAGGTGATCGTCGACCCCGGTTTCGGCTTTGCGAAGACGCCCGCGCACAACCTCGAGCTGGTCCGCCGCCTTGGGGAGTTGATGGGCATGGGTCATGCGGTGCTGATCGGTCCGTCCCGGAAATCGACCACCGGCATGCTGATCGGCGAGACCGACCAGGCCCACCGGCTCGAGCCGAGCCTCGCGCTGGCCGTGCTCTCGGTCCAGGCCGGAGCCCACATGATCCGCGTCCACGACGTGGCCGAGACGGTGCGCGCGCTGCGTGCCGCCGACGCGGTGGTGCGTGGGACGCCCGAGGCGCTTCGTGACCTGCCGATTCCCGGGCCGACCGGGTGACCGCCGACCTGGTCTCGACCGATACGGCTTGGGTGGGGCTCGGGAGCAACATCGGCCATCGCGGTCACAATCTCGCCCGCCTGCGAGGCGCGCTCACCGAAAGCAGCGTGAAGATCCTCTCCGTCTCACCGGAGATCCTCACCCGACCGGTGGGCGTCACCCGGCAGGGCGACTTTCACAACCAGGTCGTCCGGCTCCGGAGCCCGGCGCCCTGGGGCGCGCGCGACTGGCTGGCCCACTGCGAGAGGGCCGAGGTCGCCGCCGGCCGGCGTACCACGTACCGATGGGGCCCGCGCGTCGCGGATGCCGACATCCTGCTGCTCGGCGAGCGCGGCGAGATCCGCGTCGACGAACCACGCTTGACCGTCCCCCACCCCGAGCTCCGCAACCGCCCCTTCGAGTGTCAGCTGCTCGAGGCGGCCGGCTTCGTACCCAGGGAGTCGCGGGAGCAGCGCTAGATCGGCAGGCGATCCGCCAGCTGCGGCACCAGCTTGAGCGCGGTGTCGATCTGCTTCGCGAGCGTCGTGAGGTCGGGTTGCTTCTCGAAGTCGAGGAACCAGGAGTGCTCTGCGGTGAACTTCTCGACGAGCGTGGTGGTCCCGAGCACTGCGATGCCGACGTGCACGCTGGGCTTGTCGTCCTCCGAAAACGCCTTGCCCAGCAAGGTCTGAACGGTTTCGACCCAGCCGCCGACCTCATCGAGGTCGTGCAGCTCATAGCCACCGTCACCGAGCACGAATTCGGCTTCGACGTCGACGAACGCCTGCGGCGTGATCTGCTGATGTGGGCAGTCCTGCGCCTCGTCGTCATCGTGGTAGAGCTCGCAATCCGCCCCCGGGCCATACGCGGAGATGAACGTGAGCAACGCGTCCCAGGTGTAGCTCACGTGCACGTGGTACCGCGGCGGTGGATCGCCGGTGAGGCGGACGGTGCACTCGAAGCGGCGTTCGCCGAGCCCGGGCTCGAGATGGTGGCGAACGTCCTCGATGCTGAGCCCGGCGGCGTCAACCGCTTCGAGGAGGTCCGACGCGAACTCCTCGTACGACGGAAAGGTCGGACGGTCGGCTCCTGCCGGCTCCGACCCCGCCGGGCCGGCGCCAGGGTGTTCGGTCATCGGTCAGCGCCCCGGGCGCAGGGTGCGCACCGCGAGACGGAGGAGATTCGCCCCGAGCAGGACGACGAAGAACAGCACGATGGCGATGACCAGGGGCAACTCCACGTTCGGCGTCGAATACGTGTACGTGGCCAGGATCGCCGCCACGAACAGTCCGGCCGCGATGACCGAGAGAGCACCGACGGTGATCGCCGAGAGAGGATCTTTCCGCCCTCCCTGGACTGCGGGCTCGCGGGGGTCGAGCATCGGAGGAGTGCGCACCATGCCGAGTGTACTTTGCGGCCACCTCACGTCCGCGAGGACCGTCAGCGCCGGACCCCCGCGAAGCGGTAGCCGATGCCCGGCACGGCGAGGATATGGCGCGGTTGCGCCGGGTCGGGCTCGATCTTGCGTCGCAGGTTGCGCACGTGCACGTCGATGACCCTGGTCTCGATCGGGTGCTCGTAGCCCCAGACCGCGCTGAGGATGCGCTCTCGCGAGAGCACCTTCCCGGCATTCGACGCCAGATACGAGAGGAGATCGAATTCCGTGTGCGTGAGCACGATGTCCCGGTCGGAGCGGGTCACCCGGCGCTCCGCGGTGTCGATGACCAGGTCGCGGAACACCAGGCGCCCATCTGCCGGCTTGTCATCGCCACGCTGCTCCTTGGCGCGGCGCAGGTGGGCCCCGATCCGGGCCAGCAGTTCTCGCGGACGGAAGGGCTTGGCGATGTAGTCGTCGGCTCCGATCTCCAGGCCGAGCACGACGTCGATCTCGTCGTGCTTGGCGCTGAGGATGATCACCGGCATCCGATGCCCCGAACGGCGGATCTCGCGGCAGAGGTCAAACCCCGAGAGATCCGGGAGGACGAGGTCGAGCAGCACGACGTCCGGGTGAAAAACCTCGAGGCGGGCCAGCCCATCGCCGGCGCGTTCAGCCTCCTGCACCGTGTAGCCCTCGCTCTCGCAGGTGAGACGCACGGCTCGGCGGGCGAGCGCGTCGTCATCGACCACGAGCACCCGCACCTGCTGTCCATCCACGCCAATCCCTCGAAGTGAGCCCGCGTGATTCTGGAGTATGGAACCTCGTTCGGAACGGTGAAGGGTTGCTACTATACGGGCCGACTCCAATTCGGACCGCCTCATTCGAGACGGTCCTCCCTCACAAAACTGGAGACCGGCACCCGTGCAGACCCAGGGTTCCCTTCGTGACGGTGGGCTCGCAACGCTGCTCCAATCGATGCAGGCAGAGCGAGCGACCGGCACCCTGACCATCGAAAACGGTGGCGACAACTGCTCGCTGTACTTCCTGTTCGGGCACCTGTTCCACGCCAACGGACCGGGCGGGCAGGGCGAGGAGGTCGTCATCGACGCGCTCGGCTGGGACGACGGCTCCTACCAGTTCGATCCGCGCGCCAAGCTCCCTGCCGAGGAGACGATCAAGGCTTCTCCGGCCGAGTTGATCGCCGCTTCGGAGAGCCGAACTCCTGCGGCCGCGGCCTCGACCGGCGCCTCCACCTGGCCCGAGGCCACGCCGGCGTACTCGTCGTCCGATGCGTATTCCCCGGCAGCGGCGCCGAGCCTCCCGGAGCCCATCGAGGAGCCCGCATACGCGATCGCGGGAAGCACACCGGCCCAGGAGCCCGTGGCCGAGACCTACACACCCGCTCTGGCCGAGCCCGCTCCGATGCCCGAATTCCAGCCAGCGCCCGCACCGGTGGCGTACGACCCCGCCCCAGAACCGGTTTCGTATCAGCCCGCGCCATCGGCCCCGGCTCCAACGGCACCCGCGGCGTCGCCGGACCGCCCCCTGGCCGGTGCCCCTGGAGGTTCGTCATCCGGTACACCCGGCGTGCGCGTCTATCCGCTCCCTTCAGGGCGGGCGCACTACGAAGGCTTGAAGAGCGCGTTCGTCGATTTCCCACGACTCCTGCGCACCCTCCGATCGGATCGACACACCGGATACGTGAACCTGAGCGGCAGTGGCTACAGCGGAGTGATCCTCCTCAACGAGGGACAGGCGCTGCAGGCGCTGTCCACCAACGGCACGGCCGTCCAGGGTGAGGCGGCGTTCCTCCAGATACGAAGGCACATGGACGCCGGCGATGGTGTGATCGACGTCATCGAGCTCGAAACAGACACGGTCACCGCGCTCGCTCAGCTGTTCACCTCGCCGTACCTCTACAGCGGGTTGCTCGGTCGCTTCGTCAACCTCGAGGCCCTGCTCGAATATCTTGCCGAGGAGCACGTGAGCGGGTCGGTCGTGGTGCAGACCCCGAGCGAGGCGGGGATCATCCTGCTCCGCGATGGTGACATCCTCGGCACGTACACCGAATCCCAGCGATCCCTCGACAAGGCGACCACGGCGGTGGCCTCGCTTGCCACCGATCGGCAGTCGGTCATCGAGGTCAAGGGCGGCGACAGCGCCATCGCGGCCATCGACGTCGACGCCGCGCTCAACCGCGCGTACTAGCCGGCCCGGGCGCACCCGTCTCGCCTCGGGCGCGCGCCGGGCCGCTCTCTGGGGTTGCGCCGGGCTGTTGTGCGGCTCACTGTCAGGGTGCTTCAGCAGCCCTCCTCAGATCATCCAGTTGATCCCCAACCGCGGGGCGGTGGGCGTGGCAGCCGACGCGCCGGTCACCGTCGAGTTCGACAGGCCGGTCGAGACCGCATCGGTGAGGGGCCGGTTCTCGGTGAGCCGGCCGATCCATTCCTGTGATCTCGAGGCCGCTTTCGATGCCAGTCCACTCGCACCCTGCTGGATCGTCTGGCTCACCGGTGACACCGGCTTCACACTGCTTCACCCACGGGCGATCTTCGCCCCGAGCGCGTCGTACACGTTCACTCTCGCAGGCGGCATCCGTGACCCGAGCGGAGTGGTGAACTCGGTGGACCACCACTGGACGATCACCACCGGACCCGCGCCGGTGATCCGCGTGCTGCAGCCGGCGGATGGATCCCGCGGAGTGCCCGTCGACGCACCGATCTCCGTGACCTTCTCGACGGCCATGGCGGCTGACACGACTGAGGCGGCGATCAGCCTGACTCCGGCTGTCCCGGGCACCCGGGTGGTTCGCAACCTCCGCGACCCGAGCCGCTTCGTCGTGCTGCCGGGAGCAACCCTGCAATCCGGCGTCACCTACAGCCTCAGGGTGGCCGCGACCGCGACCGACGCTGATCACCAACCCCTGGTGGCCGGGGAAGCGTCGACCTTCACGACGGCAGGCCTGTCACCGGGGCCTCATGTCGTCGTCCTCGCGGGCGTCCCGGGCGAGGGCGCGAGCACCGTGCTGCTG
>JBAPOS010000040.1:0-17303 GCA_049279755.1 Candidatus Dormiibacterota bacterium
GAGTACGAGGACTGTCTCGCGGGCTTGCAGCGTCACCTCGATGGTGGTGTTCGCTGTCGTGCCGGGTCTCCAGAGACCAACCTCAACAGCGTCGTCCGAGTGAAGCATGTGGACGATGCCACCCGTCTCGTCATCGTGTTCCCAAGCAACGGCATCAACGTGTGAAATCACTGAGGTCATTGCATCCATCGTCATCCGCCCTCCACCGTGTTTTGGATTTACCCGTTGCCGACTATCGTGATCGAGCTCTGAGCCAGGCCACTATGTCCGCTACGGCCTCTGGATCCAGCGACGCGTCGGAAGCGTTGTACCGGTTCATCGCCTCGGCTTGCTCGAGCTCGTCGCGCGGTCGCGGCTCGTGCTTCAGGACGTGATTGGCGTTCTCGGGGAAGAGGAAGCTGACGTCGGTGCGCCCTGCCGAGGCGCGCTGAAGCGGCTCTCCATCGGCTTGCCAGTCGACCTGTAGGTCCTTCTTACCGATGACGATGAGCACCGGGACACGCACGTCCCTGAGAGGCGCTGCCGCGTCGGCGGTCCACAGCTCACAGGCGAAGGGCAGGTTGGCGGGATTCTCCAGGGCGGATATCAGGAACCGCACGCCCACCGGCAGGGCGGGATCGGGGGCCGCAGGCTGGCCCGCCAGGAATCGGGCGACTGCGGCGTCATAGAGACCGAGCAACTGCTCGCCATTGGGAAAACTCGTGGCTTGCGCGGCAAGCTGGGATCGAGTGACGGCACCCACCGAGCGCCCGGGTGGCCCGGTCAGCACCAGGCCGGCGAGAGGGATGCCTGGATCGTGGACCTGGTAGTTGAGAGCGTGGAGGGTCCCTTCGCTGTTGCCCAGGGCGAAGATCCGATCACGGCGAGTGCCCGGCTGCTCGGCAAGGGTGCGTATCGCCCCGGCGAGCTCGTCGACGTGGCTCTGCATGGTGATGGCACCGATCAGCAGCGGGATCGTCTCGCGGACATGGGGGCCGGAGGCGCGCTTGTCATACCGCAGCGAGGCGAAACCGGCTCGTCCCAACGCCTCCGCGAGCAGGCGGCCACTTCCATTGGTCCCAGGAAGGAGTGGGGAGTTCCAGTCACGGTCCGTCGGGCCACTGCCGGCCACGAACACGACTCCAGGGTAGGGACCGGCTCCTTCCGGCTTTATCACGGTGCCGTGGACGGTTGTGCGTCCGAGCGGCCAGCTGACCTCCAGGCTCTGATCCGTCACATCGCCTCGAACCAGCGAGCGCGGTCGGGCGCAACCTCCTCGTGGCGTTCCTCGACCCAGTATTCACGACCGCGCGCAATTTTTCCGTCCACGATCTCGAAGAACGACAGTGCGTAATACGGGCCGACGGTGGGATGCGGGACCCTCACCTCCGACACGGCCAGGCTTCCCGCCGCGACGATTCGGATGACCTCGATCGACCAGCCTTCCGGGTAGCTGCGATTGAACCCGACGAAGTTCGTCCGGCCTCGAATCCGGATTCGCGCGTTCGGCCAGTCGAGGACGAAGTCGTCGGCGAGGAGCGCCCAAACTGCATCCCAGTCTCGCGCCTGCATCCCGCGCCAGAGTTCGGCGACGATCTCACCTGGCTCCACGGGCTCATTATCCGTACGGGCGCGAGGCGTCGAGTTGCATCGAGGGTTCCAATCGTTCTCGCTCCGGATGTCAAGTCACGTCGCCCGAGGCGCGCGACCGGTCGCGATTCGCGGCGATCCAGGTGAAGGGCTGGACGGTACCCTCGGGAGTTACGTGCTCCTCGCGGTGTGACTCGATCACGGTAAATCCGTCGAGGAGCCGTTCAAGTTCTTTGGCGTCGTAGCGCGCCACGGGCAGCCCCGAGCAACGCTCCGGGCCGTCCGACGCGAACGTGGCGATGATCACCGCGCCGGAGTCGCTGAGCGCCTGCCGCATGATCGTCAGGTACTTCGCTCGTTCGGCGTCCCGCGTCAGGAAGTGGAACACGGCGCGATCGTGCCACAGCGCATATCGGCGTTCCGGCTGCCAGGTCATGATGTCTTCGTGGAGCCAGCGCACCCGAGTGGTGTCACCGATGCGGCGGCGGGCCATCTCCAACGCCGTCGACGACACGTCGAGAACCGCGAGATCCGCATAGCCCCGAGCGAGGAGCCGATCGACCAAGAGGGATGCGCCACCGCCGACGTCGATGACCGCTGCTCCTTTCGGCACGTCGAGACGCTCGATAAGTGCCAGCGACATCGCGGGCTCGGGTTGATACCAACTCGCGCCCGTCGCCCCAGCCTCGGAGTACCGGCGGTCCCAGTGTCGCGGGCCTCCGTCCGCGTTCGCCGGCTCGGTAGTCATGGCACCCCAAGTGTGCGCCCCGGAAGATGGGACAACCCGCAGCAACCGCTCACTCGACTCTGCGGGCAGGGCGTCGGCGCGATATCGTTCATCCAGTGAGTTCGTCGCACGAATCGGATGGATTCGCACCACATTCGCCTTCGGGTGAACCGGGGGTGAGCATTGACGCACTCCTCGAGGATGCGCGGGCAGGCTTCCGTCGTTTGGAGCCTGAGGAGGCGTTCGGCGCGGCGCGGGCGGGGGCGCTCCTCGTTGACATACGACCGTTCGAACAGCGTGAGCGCGACGGCTCGATTCCTGGCGCGCTGGTTATCGACCGCAACGTTCTGGAGTGGCGGTTGGACCCCAAGTGCGACTTCCGGGACTCGTCGGTGGGCACCCACCAACAGGTCGTCATCATCTGCAATGAGGGGTATTCGTCGAGCCTGGCGGCGGCGACGCTGCGGCGGCTTGGACGTGATGCCACAGACGTCATCGGTGGCTTCCAGAATTGGCTCCTCACGGGTCTTCCGATCGCGCGCTGAGCCAACCTAGTCAAGCCGAGCCCGCGGACCGGCTCGAGTCCGCTGCGGCCTAGAAAGCGCTTATCACCCGCCGGGTGCGCGTGCAATCAGCTGGTGAAGTTGATGGCGAGTTGCTCGGATGGTTGCGCGCTGCATATGACGCCGGTGTCTGACCCACGGGCGCCGCTACTGTTCGACACCTTTGCTGTCGAGCGCGGGAATCAGGGCCGCGCGACGGCGCTTCATTTCGGCTTGGTCAAGACAGGCAAGAGCAGCCGGCCCCGACAATCGGGACCGGCTGCTCGATAGCAAACCGCGCTACTAGCCGACGGTGTACGCGTACGGGAAGGTCGCGACTTCGTCGGAGCTGAAGGTGTTGTTGTTGAACGTTTCCAGGGTCAGGAACCCGGAGACGGATGTTCCCTTCGGGTTTGTGGGTGAAATCGCCACCGTGATGGTCGCGCTCTGCCCGGGGTTGAGCACAAGCGGATTGTAGGTGGAGGTGCCGAGTTCCACGTCAGCCCAGAGGTTTCCGGTCGACGTGCTGACGTCGGACGCAAAGGCGTTGGTCGTTGCGATTCCGCCGCAGCTGACTGTCGTCGATATCGCGGTTCCGGAGAATGGGCCCTGCTCGGCCGGAGCGCAGGAGTAGATCGACGCCGGCAGCTCCGCCGCCGAGAGAAGAGCGACGGTGCTGTTGTCGAAGGACTTTCCTTCCACATCCGGGGTCCCGAAGTTCGGGCTCGTGTCCAGGGTGATCGGAACCGTCGACGTGGCGGCGATCGTGGCGTTGGGACTGAACGGTGGCACCAGGAACTGCGGGATGTTTGCCCCGTTGTTGATGGGCAGCGGCTCGTTGTTCGGATTGGCGAACAGAGCTGCAAGACTGAGCGTGGTCTGCTTCGCGCGCCGTGCGTCGACCATGTACGCCTCAGGCTGCGTGCCGGTGTTCTTCACGACGATCGTCGCAGTCGCCGTGCCACCGTGCTTGATCACGTCGTGCGAGTTGTTCGGGAGCCCGTGTGCCGATGCCTTGGCGAGGTCGTAGTGCAGGGTCGCACTGAATCCCGTGCTCGTCAGCACCGAATCGACGTTGTTGACCTGGACCAGCAGCAGGGACCAACGCCCGGGCGTCGGGTTCTGCCGCATGAGCGTGATGTTCTGCAATTGGGTCCCGCTCCCGTCCCACAACGCTGAGCTCTGCACGTCCACCGGAGTCCCCGACGGATCAACCAGGAACGCGAGCACCTGGTATCCAGGATGCGCGATGTGGATGGTCGCGTCGAGATCGCTGTGGTGGCCGGTGACCATGAACTGATACGGCAGCTCCTGGCCGTAGAACGGCATGCGTGCATTGCCACCGGTGAGGGTTCCCTTGAACGTCGTACCCACCGTGGCGAGGCTGCGCAGCGTGATCGGCACTGTTCCACGAGCCGGATCACCGGCAGGTGCTGCTCCGAAGATCAGCGACTCCGAGGCGTCACCGGGGCTCGATGGCGTCGTTGTCTTCACCTTGAAGACGGCCGAAGCGCCGGGCGCGAGTGTCACCGACGTCGGATGGACGGTGCCGACGGTCTTGAACGACTGCGAGGTGATCGTATACGCGAGCGGGCCCGTGTAGCTGTCGGGACCGGCGAATGCGGTGTCGAACGTTACGAATTTCCAAGTGCCCGGTTCTGCATTGTGGACCTCATCCTCGCTGAAGCCACCCGAGCTGAAACCGACGGGACCCTGCGGCCGCGACTGCAGCACGAGGCGTCCTTGCGGGTCGAACAGATCGAACCGGATCGTCTGGAATACTGCCGATGGCGCTTGATTCCACGCGATCGACGTGTGCAACCGGTCGGTCCCTGCTGGAACGGTGAAGGTGACGGTGTGCACATCGCCGACGGTCGTCCCGTTTTGATAGATGAACGTGGGATCGGTGGACTGGTTGAGCGCGAGCGTGCCGCTCGCGATCGTCTTCGGCGCACCGAGCGCCCGAATGGAGGGCGAGACGGTCTGCGTGGTTGCGCCGTCATTGGTGACGGTGACCTTGGTTGTCTTGCTCGACCCCGTACCGGCGATCACGTTGATCGCGCTGGGCGAGTAGAGCAGGGCATCGCCCACCTTTGTGGGGTTGCCCCACGAGCGGGCCGCCTGCACCGCGCGATAGGCGTCGATGAGCCCCGCTCCCTGATCGGCGGCGCGGGTGTCGATGTCACGCGACGTGCTCATGAGGATCTGCTTGACGAGCCCGGGTGATGGGGTTGCGCCACTGTGCGTGTCGCGGTAGCCCTGAATGACGAGCGCTGCCGCGCCGGCGGTCAGCGGAGCGGACTCGCTGGTGCCACCGAAAGCCTCGATCGGTTGCGGCGAGGGGCCGTGGTACGCGTCGGCGCACTCGACGAAGATCGCCGTGTTGGTCGAGCAGTCTGACCAGTTCGCCTCACCTGGGGCGAGGACGTCGATGGTGCGGTTGGCCTCAGTCACGCCGGAGCTGCTCAGGCCGGAGACCTGATCGCTGACCCATCCGCCGCCACCCAGCTGAATGCCGTAGGAGGTGGTCTGCTGATAGAGCCGGTAGTCAGTGGTCGCACCCGCCGAGATGACTCCGGGGTCCACCGCCGGAGAGCCGATAGTGTTGGTGCCGCCTGCGTCGCCGCTGCTGACCACCACGGTCAGGCCGGCGTCAACCGCATCCTGATCGGCGACCGCGATCGGGTCGCTGCCCGGGTTGGGCACCGGGTTGCCGCCGAACGACTCGCTGAGGATGTCGACGTGATCGACATTGATCGCGTAGTCGATGCCCTGAAGGATCTCGCTGTTGAAGGCGAAGTTCGTTGCGCCGAACACCTTCATGACCGCGAGGCTGGCGCCGGGCGCGACACCCTCGATCTTGATGTAGCAGTGCGTCGCCAGCGCATGCGCCGCGTTGACCTCGCCCTGGAGATCGAAGGTTTGGTTGGCCTGCGAGATGATCGAGCTTGCGTCGCCGAACGCCTCACCTGCCCCGGTCACCCCGTTGACCCCCTCACCGGAGAAGTCCCGGTAATCGAAGATCGCGGACGGCCCCTTGCCTCCGCTGGTGCGGAAGTCCGGGATGTTCGGATCGAGGCCGTCGGGGAAGACCGCGACCTTGACGCCGGTCCCGGTCGCGAGGGAGTGCGCAGCGGCCGGGCCGCCCGGGCCGAAGTCGACATTCATCGACTGGAGCGCCTCAGGCTCGAGGATCGGCTGCGACGCGTTGGACGAGCACGCTTGAGCAGGCGTTCCAGTTGCGAGGGACGGGTGCGCGGCGGTCGCGGGAACCGCGACGATCTGGGGTGTCGTCGGAGCCGCTGCGACCTGTGTGTCAGCCACGACGGCTTGGACGGCCGGGTCCTGGCGGAGACGGGTGACCTCGGCGCTGGACATCGTGGCGGAGACAGCGTTGACGAACGAATAGGAATGGAGATTTCCCGCGCGCAGCTGCGAGAGCTCGTGGACGATCGGGCTCTCGTCGACCGCCAGCCTTGCGGCGCGGCCCGAGCGAGGCGTGGGCGCCTCTGGATGCTGGTTTCTGAGGAGCACGATCACCCGCTGATTCGCGTGCTGCGAGAGCGCGGCAATCTGGGCGGGCGACAGCGCCGATAGGTACGTTGTCCCCAATGGGGAGCGATGTGCGGCCTGTGATGGTGTCTGCCCAGCCACAGCCATGGCGATCAGCCCGGCTGCCGTCGCCCCCGTGGTCAACAGCCGATACGGGGCTCGGTGTCGGTTCACGTCGATCCCTCCAAGCGGTGCAACTTGATCAAGCGAGCTAGTCCGTCTATATAACACAGGGCCGTCGGGGTTGTCCCGAAATACCGGGACGAACTCCTCAGGCCACCCCTCCGGGTCACCGAGGAGTGCGAAGCACGGTGTCTCGGTTTCGCGGGCGAATATGGGTAGCCGGGCGCGCGAATCTGGGTAGTCCTCCCGATTCGCGCACCGCAGCGCCGCCCCTAGTCTCGCTGCAGATTCTCGCGCCGGCGAGAACAGCACAAAGGAGAAGCGCAGATGCCGAGATACGTGGTGGAACGGACGTTTCCGGATGGACTCAATATCCCCGTCGATGCGCAGGGCGCAGCAACCTGCCTGGCGGTGGTGGACCGCAACGCCGATGACGGCGTCACCTGGGTCCACTCCTATGTTAGCGACGACAAGACGAAGACTTTCTGCATCTATGACGCCCCGAGTCCAGAGGCGATCCGCAAGACTGCGGACCGCAACTCCCTGCCGGTCGACCAGATCACACAGGTGAGCGTCCTCGATCCGTATTTCTATCGCTGAGGGAGCACACCGACTCGAATCGTCCGGGTGGGTCTGGTCACCCGGGGCTCGGGTCATCACCCGAGCATCGGAAAAAGTATTGGAGGTAATGATGATGTTGTCTCGCCGGTTCCGAAGGGCTGTTGCACGCTGTGCGACAGCGGCAATGCTCACCCTGGGCCTGCTTGCAGCGGCCCCTCAATTCAGCTCGCCCGTAAGCGCTCAAGGTGGTGCTCTGTCATGCACCACTCCCGTCACAAATGCGCCGGCCGGCGCGGCGACCGTGTCGACGTCGTTGACATCGTTTGGCCGGGTGCTGACCGTCGGTTCGGGCGCCAACGCCGGTTGCTCGCTGTACATACTGACGTCCGACGAACTCCATTCGCTGACGTTTGGTCTTGCCGCCTTTGCCTGTAGCGACGGCCCAAACCCCATCGGGCAGCCATGCGACAGCGTCCTCTGGCCGGCGCTCCTGACCAAAGGCGCCCCCATTGCCGGGCCGGGCGCCAACCCCGCCCTGCTTGGGACGGTGACTCGCACCGACGTGCTCTCCGGCCGGAGCGTCCAGCAGGTGACCTACGCGGGTCTGCCGCTGTACCGATTCTTCCTGGACGAGACGCCGGGGCAAACGGACGGGGCCAACCTGTTCGATCCGGTGACCAGTCCAACCGGCACCTGGTACCTGGTGGGGCCGGGGCGAGGACATCCCGCGCCCGGTCGGATTCAGCTGCAGAGTGAGACGGTCAGCGGCAACGAGGTGCTTTCAGCGTCGATGGACAACGACTTCTCCCTCCTGCCGCACGGGAGCTTCCCGGTCTACACCTTGAGCAGCGAAGGCACCCAGGCCTGCCAGCGGTACTGTGCCTTGATCTGGCCACCGGTCCTCACCTCTGCGCGGCCGGAGGCTGGGCCTGGGGTCGACCAGCACGCGCTCGGAGTCGTCGTGAGGCCGGACGGTACGCACCAGGTGACGTACCACGGCAAGGCTCTCTACCTCTTCATCAAGGACGCGTACATACCGGGCATCGTCGGCACGCAGAGCATCAACGGGGCGGGTGCGGTCACCCCCTGGGGTGTGTTCAACGTGATCCCATTGCCCTGAACACGGGACTCAACTCGGGTCGTCGTTCGGTAGGTTCGTAACCCGACCATTGCGGACTGCCCAACATCCCCGAGCAACAGCGAAGCCCCGGCCGATCACCCGGCCGGGGCTTCGGCTTTTCCCGGTAATGACAAGGAGGCACGGCGGCGCCTTCGATCACAAAGAAAAGCCCCACACCTTGCGGTGCGGAGCCTTCAGTACGGGAGGCGGTGCCTTTCGGTGGCCCTCAGGCTCGACCCTCGTCCGGACTGATGGGCCACCACCATTCCGGGCCGTCCACTCGCCATCGCTGACGGGTGGGCCCGCAACCGGTGACTCTACTCAGCCACCCGACCCTTTGCAACGTCCCAGCCCCGATCAGAAGTCATGCAGGGGACAATCACGGCGTCAAAGAGCATCGGGGTGCCGTCCGGCCGCGTTGGAGCATGTCGGGTCACCGTACAACGAGGAGTCGGAGCTGTCCTTTCCAGCCGACGAGGTCGAGCTGACCCATCTCCTGGTCGTCCGCGACGTCGACGCGTCACGGGACTTCTATCGCGATGTTGTGGGTGCGACTGTCTTTCGAGAGTACGGGGGAACCTCGTGTGTGCTCCGACTAGCGGGCACGTGGCTGCTCCTCGTCACCGGCGGTCCTCCCACTCCTGACAAACCCGACGTCACCTTCGAGCCCCCCGCCGACATCAAGCGCGTGAGCCACGAGATGACCTTCCTGGTACCGGACTGTCGCGCCGCGTACGCGACCCTCCGGAGCCGAGGGGCCGCCTTCCTGACCTCGCCCGTTGAATCGCCGTGGGAGGTGCGCGCGTTCTTTCGCGACCCCGACGGTCATCTCCTCGAGATCAGCGAGGCGCGGGGTGCCTGATCACCGGGCAACTCCTGGCTCCCGCCCTCAGACGTCGCCGGCATCCGGCGGGTTGACGAGTCCATTCCACGACCAGCGCGGGATCTGCAGACCGGCCGGCACATCATCCGCGGACCGGTGGTAGCGGGACAGCGTCGTCGTGGTCGTCCACGCGAAATAGTCATGCAGCACCTGTCGGAGCCGATCGTCGCCGGCAAGCTCGGTGTCGACCAAGGCCTGGTCGAAGCACGCAATCGCCCGGATGTCCATATCCTCGTGCGGGCCGTTGCCGCTGTGCACTCGCACGACCGACGTTTCGTCGCCGTAGGTCTCCGAATACGTCGTGGGCCCCCCGAGTGCCTCGGCCCAGTACGCGGCAAGCCGCTCGCTGTGCTCGGGGTGGAAGCCGTGGCTGAACGCGTGGCTGACCACCTCGTCTGCCATCACCCGGGCATGCCATGCGCGGGCAAGACGAAGCAAGCCGGCGTCACCTCCGGCAGCTCCGTATAGCGTCGCCATGCTCGATGGATAGTAGGACGTGCTGTCCCTCGGGGTGAGGCATCCACTTGAACAGGTCCCCGAGCGGCAACATTGTAGAAGTGCCCTTTGAGTCGACACGCGGAGGACGGCAAGACATGGCTGATACGTTTGTGGCCGAAAAGAGCATCACCATCAACGCGTCGGTTGACGCGGTCTGGCGGGCGTTGACCGACCCGGCGTTGGTGATGCAGTACATGCACGGGACCAATATGCAGACCACGTGGGAGGTTGGCAGCCCCATCACCTGGAAGGGCGAGTGGAAGGGCAGCGCGTACGAGGACAAAGGAACCGTGCTCCGAGTCGAGCCGAAGACGTTGCTGAGCACCACCCACTGGAGTCCGATGGGTGGCAGCGAGGACAAGCCTGAGAACTACCACACAGTCACGTACGAGCTGGCGGCACGTGGGCACGAGACTGTGCTCACGCTCAAGCAGGACAACAATGCCAGCCAGCAAGACGCCGACGCGATGGCCGAGAACAACTGGGGCCCGGTTCTCGAGGGTCTCAAAGCCGTGGTCGAGAACGAAGGCGTCGGATCCTAGCCGGCGTCAGGCCCCTTCGGCGAAGAACGACAGGAGGACTGGCGCGAGCGCGTTGCTGTCGACCTCATGCTGCTGACCCTCGAGCGTCAGTCGCCGGGAGTGAGGAATGGCTGAAGCCAGGGCGTCGGCGCTGGCGCGCATGAAGGGCATGAACTCGAGGCTCATCGCGCCGTCCATGATCAACGTCTCGGCGGTCACCCGCCCCGCCTGTACGGTCGGCACGGTGCGGTCGTGAACCTGCACATCAACCGTTGCGCGACGCTTTCGCGCCACCCTGCGCAGCCATCGCGCTCACACGCTGCTCGATGAGTCGTCTGATCTCTGGCACCGGCAGCGGCGCATCAAGCGGGAAATGCAGTGTTGACTTGGCGGCCATGTGCTTCTCGAGCCCCACGGCGCGTGCGTCGTCGCCGTTGAAGGCATACAGACCGACATGACGGGTGTGTGCCTGGAAGTAGGTGAGACGGACACCGTGGAGGTGGTAGTACGGCATGCCATAGCTGATTCCTTCCTCCGCCTCCGGCGCGGCCGCCCGAATGGTCTCCCTGAGCTCCTTCAGCAGTGGCCGTGCCGCTGCCGGAGCGGTGGCGATGTAGCCGTCGACATCGCTGGCTGACTCTGTAGTCACGGGTTACCTCCTCAACCGGTCTGCTTGGCTCCTCAACGGAGGATGGGTACACATCATGTTTCGACTGGCCGGTCGTCGTGGGCAGCTTACGATGGTCGCCCGCGAGGAGACACCGGTCGGATGCACGTCACCTGGAGCGCTCACGTGACAGGTGATCTTGCCGCAGTGAGAGACACCCACGGTGGCGCGCCCGTCGTCGCGATGCTGCCGGCTCCCTGATACTTGCCGCAGGCAGCCGCTCCAGCTTTGACGGCACCGATTCGGAATCGAGAGGAGATCGACACATGGCTTGGCAACCTCAATGGGCGAAGCATCCGACGGTGCGTGGCGCCGACCGACTCTCGCTCGGGGAGCGAGCCGCGGACAAGATGCGCAATGGGATGGGGTCGTGGCCCTTTGTCTTCATCTTCTTCGGGGTGATGATCGTCTGGGCGGTTGTCAACGGCGTACTTCATGTCGGCGGGAGATCTGGATTTGACCCGTACCCATTCATCCTGCTCAACCTGTTTCTCTCGATGCTGGCGGGAATTCAGGCTGCTGCCCTGTTGATCGCTGCGAAACGAGCTGACGCGATCGCGTCAGAGGTGGCCCTGCATACCGAGAACAACACCGACGACATCAAGACGCTGCTAGCCGAGAACACCGCCCTGACGGCGCAGGTGAAGAAGGCCACCGACCTCCTCGATGAGATTCACCTCCACGTCGCCAACATCGGCAAAACGATTGGAGCAGACATGGGTCGCTTCGCTCCGGGCGAGAACCCGCCAGCGGGTCGATAGCGGTGCCGGCACGCAACGAGTTTGGCAATGATTGAAGACGGCTGCTGCGCAAGCAGCCCTTGAGGTCGGCCTACACAGTCGGGTCAGGAATAGCGGCGAAGCGGCCGTAGACTCTGACCGGACAGCTCGGTGCTCGGCTGCCACTGGAGACCACACTCGACGCACTCGTAGCTCGCCACTGAGGGTCGGGCTGTGTCGCCGAAGGCTGCAACATCGTGCTGGTGCACGACCACTTCGGTTGACTGGCACTCGATGCACTCGGGGATCTCGTCATCGACCATCATCGACCACCTTGTACTGACGTCCTGGGAAGTGTCCGGAAGCTACACCCTGACCGCCATTCTGATGTTGCATACCTGTGACGAGCATCCGAAATTGTGCCAGGTGACGACATCGGCGCCGAGAGCTGTGCGAGCGCCCAGCTAGTCCTCGGGTCGCGGCGTGTCGCCTATCACCATGTCAAGCTCTGCCTTGATCACCGCGTAGCACTCGCAGGAGACCGCAATCAAGCCCTCGCGGTCGACGATCGTGACGTGTCCCCGCGAGTACTTGATGAGCCCGGCACGCTGCAGTATCCCGGCGGAGACAGAAATCGTCGAGCGCCGGGCCCCCAGCATCTGTCCGAGACATTCCTGGGTGATCATGAATTGGTCGGACTCGACGCGATCCTGGCTCATCAAGAGCCAGCGGCTCAGGCGCTCCTCGCTCGAGTGGAGTCGGTTGCACGCAGCCGACTGAGCGATCTGTCCAAACAGTGCCTGTGTATACCGATCGACCAGCGTCCGAAATCCGCGACGCTGCTCGAACCACTCGAGGAAAACCGCCGCGTCAAGGCGAAAAGCGCGGCCCGCAACCTGCGTGATGGCTCGCACCCCGCGCTCACTGAGTCGCACGAGTGGAACCCCGACGATCCCCTCATTGCCGATTGTGGCCACCTCTGCGATGGAGCCATCCAGCAGTGGGGTGACAAGTGAGATCACCCCGTCAGTCGGGAAGTAGACGGCGTCGATGGGTTCGCCGGCTTCAAACAGCACCGCTCGGGCGTCGAGGCGGACGTTGCTTGCCACCTCCAACAGTTGCCGTCGTTCCGCGAGTGGGAGAGCGCTGAGAATCCGGTTCTCACGCTGGGAGCCGCCGTCGGTGCCGCCTGCCTGTTGGGTCTGATCCATCGCTCCTGTCGCAGCGAGTTTCGCTCTGGTCGCATCTCACGCGTCAAATGACAGCGTCGTATGACATAATACCAGGAAAGGTGGGTCAGCCGCCCGCACCTTGAGCGGAGAATGAACAGATGGCCTCGTCTCGGCTCGGAGGGTCTCTCAAGTCGGCGAGAGAGCGCTTGGGTTGGAGCCGCGAGGCTCTCGCTTATCACTCGGGTCTCAGCTGGGCTGCGATCACCCAGATCGAGTCTGGCCGGCGCAAAGAGGTCCGCGTCAGTAGCCTGCGGGCTCTGGCGAGTGCCCTCGGGGTGAGCGTCGACTACTTGGTCGGCGGTGCGGCGACTGTCTCCCCGGAGCTGCTCAGACACCCGGTCCTCGTCTACGGATCCGACGACGAATACCTGGCGTCCTCGATCCCGTTTCTCGTTGAGGGCATCACGCGCTCTGACTGCGTTCTGGCGGTGACGGGACGGCGTTGCATGGGCTTGCTTCGTGATGCGCTCGGCGAGAACGCCACGCACGTCGAGTTCTTCGACTCGTCGGAGTGGTACGTCTCGCTCCGCGGCGCCGCCAGCGGATACCGCAGCTTCATGAAGGAGCAATTCGAGCGCGGAGCCCCCTGGATCAGGATCATTGGGGAGCCGGTGTGGACCGGACGCTCCGAGGCCGAGTTCGCCGAGTGGTTCCGATATGAATCCATGATCAACCTGTCGTTCGCGTCATCCCCGGCAACCATTGTCTGCACGTACGACGCGCGTTCCGTGCCCGACACCGTTCTTGACAGCGCCCGGCGCGCACACCCGCAACTTGCCGCGGCCGGCGACGTCAGCGCCAACCCCGCGTATCAAGATCCCGAGGACTTCCTGCTGACCGCGGGGTGACCGCGAGCGGATGATCCCCATAGCGGGATGATCGGCCCCTGTGCCACCGAAGCGTTCGCCTGCGATGGGGCGAGTCGATGGATTTTCTCACTCGAGCTCGGCACGGAAGTGCTCCGTCGAACGCCGGCGGTGCTCCGCGCGGCGCTCTCATTCAACAATCGACTAGACGTCGTACCGGTCGTGATGGCGCACCCAGGCCTGAGTGAATTCCAGGTTGTCCTCATCGCGGCCCTTGGGAACCAGGTCGAGGTAGTGGTACGCGCCGTTCAGCATGTCGATACCTCGGCCGTAGGTCGAGTACGTGTGGTAGATGGTGCCGTCCACGCTCTTGTAGAACACGCTGGCGCCCTCGCGATCGAGCGGACCCGGATCCGACAGCCCGTAGTTGAAGAAGGCTGTTCCGGTGCGCGCCTGCTCTTCGGTGAAGGACGCGTTGAAGTCGAAGTTGAAGTCGCTGTGTGGCGACGAAACCCACGTGAAGTTCCACCTCATCCTCGCTTTGAATGCCTCGATCTTTTCCAGCGAAGCCCGCGAGATTGCAACGAAGCTGACGTCCCGGTGGCTCAGATGAACATCGATGCCGTTGAAGTTGTCCGCCCAGAATGAGCAATGCGGGCAACCTTCATCCCATTCCGGGCTGAACATGAAGTGGTACACGATGAGCTGGCTACGCGTCCCGAAGAGGTCCGAGAGTGTCACCTCACCGCTCGGCGCGTCGAAGACGTAGGGCGTTTCCACCGGCTCCCAGGCCAATTCGCGACGCTGACGGCTGAGGTCGTCGCGACGTCGGGTGAATTCCTTTTCGGCAGCCAGCAAAGCAGTTCGCTCGCTGAGCCACTTCTCATGCGAGACGACACGGTGCTCGTCGACGCTACCGCCGTCCCTACCGCTCATCCGATCACCTCGACTTCAGGTCCCGCGCGGAACACACCGCTTCAACTCGGGCGCATAATAGGTCGAACGCACCGGTTGCGCCTGGTTCCGCCGCGGCTGGCGACCGCCGCCGACCGGATCGAACACCAGCGCCGGCTCTGGACATCCAAGGTCGATGCTATCGAGGCCATGCTCAAAGAGGTGTCTGCCCCTGCCGCAGGCGCGGAGCACGAAATGGGCTCTCCCAGTCGGACAGGCGAACGCGCGCGTTAGGCGCTCACAGGGATCTCTTGCGCGGACCGAGACATTCGATGCGATGCTCCTGATGAGCACTGTCCTGGCGAGCTAGAATCGCCAGCGCTCGCGCTCAACGCGCACCGAAACGAGTCTGGGAGGATTGGGCGGTGTCTTGGAACATCAACGGGTCCTACTTCGAAACCTGCTCGTGCAACGTGGTGTGCCCGTGCACGGCGTCGCTGGCGCTGGGAGCCACGCTCGACCGCTGCAAGGTGACCCTTGTTTTCCATGTCCGCAACGGGGATGTCAACGGCACGGATGTCGCTGGATTGACAGTGGCGGCCATCGTTGACACTCCGAAGGTGATGACGGACGGGAACTGGCGCGTCGGCGTGTTCATCGACGCCGCCGCCTCCGACGAGCAGGCCGAGAAGCTCGGTGGTGTGTTCTCGGGCGCCCTGGGCGGCCCGATGGCGGCACTCGGCCCACTGATCTCCGAGAACCTCGGCGTCCAGCGCCTACCCATCGAAGTGCGCGAGGAGGGGCTGCGCCACTCGGTGCGGATCGGTGACGCGGTGGACTTCGAGATCGAGGACGTGGTGCCGTTCGGTGTGGAAACGGGGCAACCCGCGAAGCTCACCGGCATCTTCCATCCGGCAGCCTCGGAGCTGAATGTGGCTCGAGCTACACGCTCCGCCATCAACGGGTTCGGGATCGCCTACGAGGGCAAGGCTGCGTTCTCCACGTCGCAGTTCTCGTGGTCAGCCTAGACGCGGCTGGATCCGACCCCATAGCCGAGGGTCGCCGCAACTCCGACCCGCTCGCGGACGCTTTCGCGGCGGTCCGAGCGCGGCTGGGCCTGGTTGCACTGCTGTTGTTGCTTGCCGGGCTCGCCTGGTGGGCCACCGCGGGTCAGATGGCCGGCATGGATGCCGGCCCGGGGACCGACCTCGGTGCTCTCGGTTGGTTCATCGGCGTCTGGGTGCTGATGATGGCCGCGATGATGTTTCCGTCGGTCGCTCCAACGGTGGCGCTGTATTCGCGGATGACACGGCGGCGTAGCCCCATGCGCCCCCTTCTCTTCACCGCCGCGTATCTCCTGGTGTGGTCGGCGGTTGGCCTTCTCTCGTACGGGCTCTTCGAGCTGGGCAGGACGTGGTTCGGCGCGCAGCTTTCGTGGGACGCCGGTGGGCGTTGGGCCGCAGCTGTTGTCATCGCAGGCGCGGCCGTTTACGAACTGACACCGCTGAAGAACGTGTGTCTGGCGAGGTGTCGCAGCCCGCTGGGCTTCCTGCTCGGAGACTGGCGTGAGGGGTCGGCCGGCGCGGTCGAGATGGGATCCAAACACGCGGCGTGGTGCGTCGGGTGCTGCTGGGCTCTCATGGCTGCGCTCTTCGCGCTCGGCGTGATGAGCCTGGTGTGGATGGCGGTGGTCGCTGCCGTGATCACCGCCGAAAAGACCCTCCCGTGGCGCCGGACGGTCCTGTGGACCACGACCGCCGCCCTGTTGGTGCTGGCGGTGATGGTGGCGGCAGCGCCACACGCGGTTCCCGGCCTCGTCGTTCCCGGAAGTGCCGGCAGCGGGGCAAGCAGCATGGGGATGACTCCCTAGCAGCACATCCCGCGGACGCGGCTCCGGCGGTCAGTACCCCGATGTTGAGGTCGCGGTTCCATCAGCGGCAACGGCGGCAGCGAATCGGACATGTGCTTGAAGAGCACAACGCCGTCGAAACCTGAGGCTGTGCTGCGCGCGGACCGACTGGCGTATCTGCATCAGTCAGATTTGGTATGGACGCATCTCGCCCGCCGCGATTCGATGGATGACCATGTGATTGCGCCCGTGGAGCGCTCAACCAAACACGGAGACCGGAAGGGATGAACAAGAAATTCACGACGCGGACGCCTCAATGGCGCGTGTCGCGCGTGGCGACGGGCTTCGCCGGAGTAATCGCACTCGTCGTGCTGAGCTCCACCCACGCAGCGGCGGCGAGCGGAACGCAAACTGTGACTGGATCCACTTCGGGCGGCGTGCTGAGCATCGCCGCGCCAGGGGCTCTCGCGCTCCCGACCTTGGTTGCCGGCAGCTCAACCGCCGCTACCAATCTTGGTAGTCTGAGTTGGACTGACACCATGAATGACGCCGCGGTGTCGAGTGTCACGCTGGCTGCGACCAATCTGTGGCACGCCGCGGGCGCCGGTCTGTACATCCCCTGGGGAGACTTCAAGATCACCGTCGACCCCTCTCCGACTGCCGACGTCATGAACACCGGCTCCGCTGTCGTGGTTCCTGCCGGTAGTCCGTATGTTCTCGCTGGAGCCCCTACCACGGACTTCGCGACCTACTCCACGCCCATCACCCTTGCCACCGCGTCGGCAACGAGTGAAGGGACGTGGACGCAGGCAAACAACCAGATCGTGGTGGCTGTGCCGGCGAACACGACGCCTGGCACCCTCTTCACGGCCACGATCCAGTACACCGTCACCGGCTAATTGCCCCTTCCCTGCACGGGCCGGCGATCGTCGGGTCAGAACCGCATGGTCGTCCGGCTCGTGCTCCCTTAATTAGGGGCGTGACGCCGGTTCCGAGGTGCTAACGGATCTCCCGTTACATTCCCTCGATGGGGTCCTTGA